>DAOVTY010000304.1 GCA_030632865.1 Bacteroidota bacterium | reverse complement strand
GCTAGCCCAGGCTCGGTTATTGGCTTGATTTTACTTGAATCGGTAATAATTACAACAATTGCCGGCTATATTGGATTGGTTCTCGGAGCAGGATTAATGGAGGGAGTCAGCTTTATTGTAGAGCAACAATTTGCAGAAGCCGCAGCAACAAATGGAGGACAGGGAGATACATTTTTTAGAAATCCGACAGTTGATTTGAATGTAGCAATGTTAGCAACATTAATGCTTGTAATTGCAGGCACATTTGCGGGTTATATTCCTGCAAAACGAGCTGCTAAAATAAAACCTATTGAGGCTTTGAGGGATGAATAAGGGGAAGCCTTTACAACTCCTTTTAAGAATGAGAGTTATAAAAAAATAAAGAATGAAAACTTTGAACTTTGAATTAGAAACTCTGAACTAAATAAAATGTTCGATTTAGACCTTTGGAAAGAAATAGTAAGTACCTTAAAGAAAAACCGCATGCGAAGTTTTATGACCGCATTCGGAGTTTTCTGGGGAATATTTATGCTGATAATTATGTCGGGCATGGGTAGAGCTTTAGAGAATGGTGTGATGAATGGAATAAAGGCATTTGCCTCTAACTCAGCTTTTTTTTGGACAGAACCAACCAGCAAACCATATAAAGGATTTCAGCGCGGCAGAAATTGGAGTTATAAAAATACCGACATTGAATACATACGTGCCAATATCAGCGATGTTCAATATTTGTCGCCACGTTTATTTGGTGGCAGATCCAATCAGGGAGACAATACAGTTAGGGGTAAAAAAACTGGTGCTTTTAATGTTTATGGCGACTATCCCGATTTCTTTAAAATAGACCAATGGACACCAATAAAAGGCAGACTCATAAACGAGATTGACATTAGGCAAAATCGCAAAGTTTGTATAATCGGCGAGCGAGTGGTTGAAGTTATGTTTGAAGAAGATGAAGACCCAATTGGAGAGTATCTTAAAGTTAATGGAGTATATTTCCAGGTGGTTGGAGTAGTTCATCCAGAAACAAATATAAATATTGGAGGTGGGCGTAAACCTGAGACTATAATGATTCCCTTTTCTACAATGCAAAAAACCTATAATCATGGAGATGTTGTTCATTTTTTCTCAGTTACTTCAGACCCCGGGGTTCCGGTTAGCAAAGTAGAAACACGTTTAAAAGAGTTATTAAAAGAAAGGCATAGTATTGCTCCCGACGATATTCAGGCAATTGGGTCGTTTAATATTGAAGTTGAATGGAAAAAGTTTCAAGGACTTTTTGCCGGCATTCAAATTTTAACCTGGATTGTGGGGATTGGAACTTTATTGGCTGGAGTAATTGGAGTAAGCAATATTATGCTTGTAATTATAAAAGAGCGTACACAAGAAATTGGTATTCAACGTGCAATTGGTGCAACACCCGGAAATGTGATCAAGCACATTGTTGCCGAAAGTGTTTTCCTTACAGTGCTTGCCGGTTATATAGGGCTGGCACTGGGAGTTGGATTATTAGAATTAATTAACATGGCCTTGCAATCGGTACCCGAAGACGAAGTGTTTTTGGTTAATCCTGAAATTAGCTTTACAATGGCACTGGTGGCACTGGGAGTATTAATTGTTGCCGGAATATTTGCCGGACTAATGCCTGCAAGACGCGCTGTTAGCATTAAACCAATAGATGCAATTCGCGATGAAGGAATCTAGAATATTGATTATTTATAAAGCCCCAACGGGCGAAAGAATATAAAAACAGAGAATAAAAAAACTGAAACTCGTGACTACAAGCACGAAGTTCGCAGCAAAAAAATTGAAGTCATGAAAAAAGTATTGAGAATTTTAGGAATTATAGTTTTGATTGGAGCATTTGGAGGAACTATGTTTTTTCTCTACAATAAATCGAAAACAAAAGCAGATGTTTTCGAAACTAAAAATCCATTTGTAAGCGATGTGGAAATGAAAACAGTGGCAACCGGATCAGTAGTACCACGTTACGAGATTGAGATTAAACCGCAGGTTTCGGGAATTATTGACGAATTATTTGTGGTTGCAGGAGACCATATTTCTAAAGGACAAGTGGTGGCACGTATTAAAATTATACCAGATATGGTTATGTTGAATTCGGCCGAAACTCGTGTAAACAGGGCAAATATTAATAATGAAGACGCTAAAATAAGTTATGACCGGCAACAGAAGTTATTCGACAAAGATGTAGTTTCTTACGAAGAATTTAAACGTGCTAAATTAGAATACGATTCATCGAAGGAGGAATTAGCTTCCGCAGAAAATAATTTAGAATTAATTAAAAATGGTGTAACAAAAAAGGCTAAAAGTGCTACTAATACATTGGTTCGTTCAACAATAGACGGAATGGTTTTAGATGTACCTATTGAAGTTGGGAACTCGGTTATACAGGCAAATACTTTTAATGCAGGTACAACAATCGCTTCGGTAGCCGATATGGATGATATGATTTTTGAAGGGAATGTGGATGAAACAGAAGTGGGTAAAATTAAAGAGGGAATGCCAATTCAGCTAGAAATTGGTGCAATTGATAAAGAAAAATTTGATGCTTTTTTAGAATATATTTCGCCAAAAGGAAAAGAAGAGAATGGTGCAATTCAGTTTGAAATTAAAGCAAATGTACACTTAAAAGAGGGACAGTTTATTCGTGCTGGATACAGTGCAAATGCAAATATTGTTTTAGAAAGAAAAGATAGTGTAATGGTTATTCCAGAAGGATTACTAAAATTTGATAACGACTCATCGTACGTTGAAATAAATATTGGAACATTAGAAGAGCCAAACTACGAAAAACGATTTGTGGAAACAGGATTATCTGACGGAATAAATATTGAAATTACAGAAGGATTAAAATTAGAAGATGAAGTAAAAGGAGAGAAAATTGATCCAAATAAATTGAGAGAAGACGAAGCGACTAATGATTAATATAACAATATTTAGTTCAGAATATTCGAATTAAAGTCATGCAAAGTTATAAAACGGATGACTATTTTATGGCAAGCGCAATGCAGAAGTCGGACTTTATGAACAAACACTAGGTAGTTCGATTGGTTTATATAAATTAGCATGATTAAAAAACAAAATATAATGAAGAATTT
>DAOVTY010000160.1 GCA_030632865.1 Bacteroidota bacterium | reverse complement strand
TGTGATGTTAGTAATAATTGTGAACCAGATATAAATGTATTGAATTCAGACTCAGATAAAGATGGGTTGGATGATGCTTTCGATATAATTCAAGGATGGAAATACGGATACAACCCGGGAGGAAGTTGTGCCCCTTGTCCCGACTTGAATAAAAATGGAATTCGTGAATGGCGCGATCCAAAAACTAACTTTCTCGAGTTAATTTCTATCTATCCCAATCCTTCCAATGGAACTTTTACACTAAATTTACCACAATATCAAGAACAACAAAAAGATGAAATACTTATCTATTCTTTAAATGGTAAACTACTATATGAAAAAACAATTAATACTCGGAAAACAACTATTAATTTAACAAATTTATATAATGGAATTTATATTCTAAAAATTCAGTCAAACTCATTTGTGCACTCCAAACGAATAATAATCAATCATTAATAATTTAATTATAATTTTCGAAACGGTATCTGATTCAATATCTACAAAACGAAGTTGTTTAAAGTTGAATGGGATTTTAGAGAGTGACATATTGGTTTCAGTGGCAAAACTCAGTTTCTCTTTCGTAGCCATATCTACGGAAGAAAAAATAGCTGAAGTCCAATAGAAACAAGATATTGCCTGCATATTTTCAATTTAACTTTAAACAACTTCATCAGATAAAAGTTTGCAAAGAATAACAAAAGCCGTTTACAAATCACAATTTATTTATTAATTAGAAGTTGAATATAAAACTGTTTGTTAGTTTTGTGCCAATGAAAAAAACTCTCACCTTTTTATTACTTCTTTTAATCATCAGCAATGTACTGTTTGGGCAGCGAAATAACGCTACTTTAAAAGGTGTTATAAAAGATTCTGAAGGAATGGCAATGGATATGGTAAATATCGCATTGAAAGAGTTTCCGCTGGGAACTAGCTCTAACAGGAAAGGTGAATTTATATTAAGAATTCCGGCAAAACGAAATATCATAATAGTTTTTTCCTCACTTGGATATGCATCAGTTTTAGATACATTTTTTGCTGATAACGAAGAAAATATTTTTAGAAATATTACCATGCAAAAATCCGACACTCAATTGGATGAAGTAATTATTTCTAGACAAAAATTAGGTGATGGTATTACACGAATTGATTCGAAAATTGCAGATATTATTCCCAATGCAGGTTCGGGTGCCATTGAATCATTGTTAAAAACCTTACCGGGTGTTTCATCAAATAACGAACTTAGTTCGCAATATTCTGTGCGCGGTGGTAATTTCGATGAGAATTTGGTTTATGTAAACGACATCGAAGTTTATCGTCCATTTCTAATCCGCTCGGGGCAGCAAGAAGGGTTGAGTTTTATTAACAGCGATATGGTTTCTACTATCGATTTTTCGGCTGGCGGTTTCGATGCAAAATATGGTGATAAAATGTCGTCGGTACTCGATATTAAATATCGTAAACCAAGCGATTTCAGAGGCTCAGCTTCGGTAAGTTTACTGGGTGCAAGTGCACATTTCGAAGATGTTGCATTGAAAGGGAAACTTGCACATATTTCGGGAATACGATATAAAACCAATCAATATTTATTAGGCAGCTTGGATGAACAGGGAGATTATGATCCTAAGTTTTTAGATTTTCAAACATACATAACTTACCAAATTTCAGAAAAATTTAATATCTCTTTTTTGGGGAATGTGGCACAAAATCAATATAAATTTGTACCTCAAACTCGCCAAACTACTTTTGGAACCTGGGATGCGCCATTAAATACAACAATTTATTTTGATGGTCAGGAAGTGGATGATTTTCAAACTTATACAGGTGCACTCTCTGCGAACTATCATCCAAATGTAAACTTAAATCTTAAATTTATAACTTCTACTTATTATGCAACCGAAAGAGAAACCTACGATATTCAAGGTCAATATTATTTGAATCAACTTGAAAGAGACATGTCTTCCGAAGAATTTGGCGACAGCGTATTAAATCTTGGAGTTGGCTCATTTCTTAACCATGCTCGTAATAATTTAAAAGCCAAGGTTTTTAGTTTTTCTCATCGGGGAGCATACAACTCCGAAAACCATCTAATAAAATGGGGAGTAAAGGTTCAGCACGAAGAGATTGAAGACGAAATTAACGAATGGATTTTTAGAGATTCTACAGGTTATTCAATTCCATATTCCGACACTGAAGTTACACTGTTTTACACATTAAACAGTAAAAGTTCAATAAGTTCAAACCGTTTTACAGGCTTTGTTCAAGATGTGTGGAGTGTACCAGTTAGCAAAGGCGATTTATATATAACAGGAGGAGTTCGTTTCAACTTTTGGGATTTTAATAATGAATTACTAATTAGTCCGCGTGCCACATTAAGCTATTTCCCCGAATGGGAAAGTAAAATTTCATTTCGTGTATCGATGGGAATGTACCATCAATCACCATTTTTTAAAGAGCTTAAATTTACCGATGGAACAATTGATTACGATACAAGAGCACAACGCTCGTACCAAGTTGTTGCTGGAACAGATCTTGTTTTTACTGCCTGGAACAGGCCTTTCAGATTAACATCTGAGGCATATTATAAATACATGAATCGATTAATTCCATACCAAATTGATAATGTTCGGATTCGTTATTTGCCAGAACAAGAAGCGATTGGTTATTCCACAGGAATTGACATGAAAGTAAACGGAGAATTTGTAAGTGGTGTACAGTCGTGGGTGAGTTTATCGTTTATGCAAACAAAGGAAGATATTTTTAACGACGGTCATGGATTTATTCCTCGCCCCACAGATCAATTGGTAAATTTCAGTATGTTTTTTCAAGATTATTTGCCGGGCAACCCAACATACCGAATGCAACTATCGGCGTTTTACGGATCTCGTTTACCAACCGGGCCACCAAACGCCGAACGTTATCAGGATGTATTTAGAATGCCAGCTTACCGAAGAATTGATCTTGGTTTTTCTAAGGTAATGATTAGTTCTGCAAACCCGGTAAATCGAAATTTACTGCGCCACGTTAACGACATGGTAATAAGCCTTGAAGTTTTTAATCTGTTAAACATTAATAATACAATTTCATACTTTTGGGTTTCGAGTATTTATGGCGACCAATTTGCTGTCCCTAATTACCTTACAGGTAGAAGATTCAACTTAAAGTTGACAATGAAATTCTAAATTACAGTACTAAAAACTAATATGAATTTCACAATTTATCAGATAGATGCCTTTGCCGAAAAAACATTTAGCGGAAATCCGGCTGCGGTTATACCTTTAAAAACATGGCTTTCTGATAACGTTATGCAAAATATTGCTAAAGAAAATAACCTCTCAGAAACGGCATTTTTTATTCAAACTAAAAACGGATTTCAAATCAGGTGGTTTACCCCAACTACAGAAGTAGATTTATGCGGACATGCTACTTTAGCAACTGCACATGTTCTTTTTAATCATTTAAATTATTCTGAAAAAGAGATTAATTTTGAATCAAGAAGCGGCATACTTAAAGTGCGAAAGGAAAATAAGTATATAATTCTTGATCTCCCATTTTCAAATGCATCGGAAATAGAAATTCCTGAGAATTTAAAATTGGCATTTAATATTCAGCCTAAAAAGTATTTAAAAGGAAGAGACGATTTGATGTTGATTTTTGAAAATGAGAATGATATTATTAGCCTAAAACCTAATTTTTCAATAATAGCAGAATCTAAAACCCGCGGTATTATTTGCACATCACAGTCGGAAAAATACGATTTTGTTTCTCGTTTTTTTGCTCCTGCAGTAGGCGTAAACGAAGATCCGGTAACCGGATCGGCTCACACAATGCTAATACCTTATTGGGCTAAAATACTAAACAAAAATCAATTAAAAGCCAAACAAGTTTCAGCTCGTGGAGGAATTTTGCACTGCACAAATTTAAACAACCGAGTTGAAATTGGAGGTAAAGCTGTAACTTATTTGGTTGGTGAAATTACTATTTAACCGGCTCGCCAATAATTTCCAAATTTCGAATCATACTTTTTCCTAAAATACCTGCTGTTCCGCGAACACGAATTGAAATTTTACCAGCATCTAAAGGTTTATCATCGGTTACATCTATTAATGTTTCTCCATCAATTTTAAGCCATAGCTTCGACCCTTTTTTGCCAATTTCAACTGTGTGTCTCCAACCCGACTGCATCACATCTTTTTCGGCTAAACCAATTCCACTTTTTCCATCTTCAGGTGCCGGATGCTTACGTAAAAAAGGAGTAGAATTGTGTGCCATCACACGAAACCCAAACATATAATCTTCAGCCTCTTTTGTCCAATGTCCAAAACTTCCCTTATTATCGTCAGCAATAATTAAATCAGTAGATTTTCCTTTATCAGAAGCGTTTAACAAAGCTACCAAAACCGTGGCAGGATTCATTGTCATCACTTCGTAACGTAAAACAACATCGTTATATTTCTCGGGAGAAAAAATCATAAAACCAATACTTCCTTCCACTTCTTCCATCATAAACTGACCATGGGTTACATAACCTTTTCCATCGCCCAATCTTTGCCAACTTTCCAAATCTTTTGGCGAATATTTAGTAACTGTTTGTGCCTGAATTCCAAAAACAAAAAACATCAAAAAAACTGTAATTATTACTCTCATTTTTAAATTATTTAGATGAAATATTATAAACCATTAATGCATTTCCGTGCCTAATATACATTCGTTTATTATTAATTACCGGATGAGACCAATGTTGATCTGTACCCAATGGAACATCAAATAAACTCTTAATATCAAATTTGTTTGGTCCTATATCAACCAAAGCAACTTGTCCTTTATCGCTATAACAATAAAATAAACTATCGGCAAAAACAATTACTCCTGAGTTAAATTTATCAGAAATCAAAGTTTCTTCTCCAGAACTAATATTTATAGAATACCACTCTTTTTTCTTGTATTGCCCGCCATAAATAAAACCATTTTTTATAACTATCCCTCCCATCAGATTTCGAAATTTTTCGTTTCGCCAAAGCTGTTTTACACTTTTACCATCGTCTGATAATTTTAAAGCCAGCAATCCACAATTTTGCTTTGCCGATGAGCTTGAAAAATAGATTACCCCATTTGAATATACCGGAGTATTAGCATGAATTTTATTACCTTGCAACTGCTCTTCTCTCCAGTATAGCTCACCTGTTTCAGCATCAATTCCTAACACCGAAGTTGCTGTCATTGTTACCACAAGACGTGTATTATTATGTTCAACTAATACTGGCGAACAATATGCTGATTGTTCTTTAAAACCTTGACTTATCCAAATTGTTTCTCCATTAAAACGATTAAGCGCCACCACATTAAAATCTTCGCCACCTGGTGTACAAATTAACTTATCTCCATCAATTAGCAAAGATTCTGTAATTCCCCATTGAATGTTAATTGCATCAAATTTATTAATCAAATCAACCTCCCAAATAATATCGCCGTTAAATGCATCAAAACAATATATAATACCCATACCACTTTCAAGGTAAACCACATCATCAACAACTAAAGGAGTTGATCGTGACCCCGTATAATTTGCATGCCACTCGGTACCATAAATTTTCTCCCAAAGCAAATTACCATCTAAATCGAATGAATATAGAACTCCCAAAGTATCAGGCATGCCATTAATAAAAACTCTATCGTTTCCTATTCCAACGCTACTATGTCCTGCACCTAATCCTTCAAAACTCCAAATTAATTCAGGTCCGTTCTCCGGCCATGTTTTTAGCAATTCAGTCTCATAGTAAATCCCCTGTCTATCTGGGCCACGCCATTGCGACGTATTATTAGTTTTTGTATTGCATGCTACAAAAAACAACTCAAATATCACAAGTAAAATCAAATATTTTTTCGTCAATAGTTTCATTAATTGTTATTTAGAAATTAAATAAGCCATTAAAGCATCTCCATGGCGAACATATAAAACACCATTATCAATCACGGGTCGCGCCCAATGTTCCTTTGTTCCAAGTGGAATTTCAAATTTACTAATGATTTCAAATTTATTGGGAGTTGCACTTACCAATGCCATTTCGCCAGCGTGCTCGGTATAACAATAAAACAAACTATCGGCATAAATAATTGCACCACCACCAATTTCTTTATTCTGAACCAACATTTCTCCTGTATTCCAATTAGTTACACGCCAATCTTTTTTTAAATATGCCGAGCCATATAAACACGAATCAATTTTCACAAATCCTCCCATTAAATTTATAAACTTTTTATCGCGCCAAACAACCTCAGCATTTTTCCCATCATCAGAAATTTGCAACTGTACCAACCCCGAACTATCTTTTCTATCGGCACTCGAAACCACCAATTTTCCATTATAAAAAATAGGTGTATTTGCATGTATTTTATTCTGCTGAGTTTGCTCAACTCGCCAATACATTTCGCCGGTGGTTGCATCAATTCCCATTATAGAACCAGATGTCATTGCAATTACTAATTTCAATCCGTTATGATTTATAAGTATTGGCGAATTATAAGTTGCAATTTCTCCTATCCCCTTCGAATTCCATACCAATTCTCCAGTAAAACGATTTAGAGCAACCACATTATTTTCTATACCTCCGGGAACACAAATTAAATTATCGCCATCTATTAAAACCGACTCTGAATAACCAAATTGCAAAACAGAATCAACCCCCAAATCATCAATAAAATTAACCGACCAAACCTCTTCGCCACTATCATTATTTAAACAATAAACAGCTCCTTCTCCACTTTCAATGTAAATTAAATCGTTAACAACGATTGGAGTAGATCTGGTTCCATGGAAATTTGAAATAAAATCTTTTCCGTAATCTTTTTCCAATAACAGATTTCCCTTTTTATCGAATGTAAAAAGTGTACCCAAAGAAGATACAGTATCTTTAATGCCAGTTACAAAAACTTTGTTATCAATAACAGCCACTGCACTATGCCCATAACCGAGCCCTTCGAAACTCCAAAGCATTTCCGGGCCATTCTCGGGCCATTGTTTTAATAAATTGGTTTCAAGATAAATACCATCTCTATTTGGACCACGCCACTCCGATATTTCAGTTTTTGGTTGACACCCTATTATTATTATTATTATTAAAAGAAACAAGGGAAAAATTACTCGGTTCATAATTTAGGTATTAAAAAAATCTTCGATAAAAATAGGAAAAATAAATCTTATCTTCGCCAAAATTTTGAAATATGAATGACCCTTTTGGCGAATCATTTAAAGACTATTATAAAAATAGAAAAGCATCAAACCTTACAGTAAATACAAATTATACTGAAGATGAGCAGATTCCAGTGTCTTATCTTTTTAGAGTAG
>DAOVTY010000205.1 GCA_030632865.1 Bacteroidota bacterium | reverse complement strand
GAAATAGTTAATACTATTGGATGTGCCGATTGTCACGATTCTAAAACTATGAATTTAACAATTACTCGCCCGGCATTGGTTGAAGCATTTGAAAGAATGGGAAAAGATATTAAAAAAGCCAGCCACCAGGAAATGCGTAGTTTGGTTTGTGCGCAGTGCCATGTGGAATATTACTTTGATAAAACAGTTGTCGAAGGAGCTAATTATTTAACTTTTCCTTGGGATAATGGTCTTACAGTAGAAGGAATGGAGGAGTATTATGATAATATTGAATTTAGTGATTGGACACATTCAATAAGTAAAGCTCCTATGTTAAAAACACAACATCCGGGCTACGAAATGTACTTGACAGGAATTCATGCACAGCGTGGTGTTTCGTGTGCCGATTGCCACATGCCCTATAAAAGTGAAGGAGGACAAAAATTTACCGACCATAAAATGCAGTCGCCATTAAATAATATTGCCAATTCGTGTCAGGTTTGTCATCGTGAAGAAAGTTCAACTTTAATGACTAATGTTTACGAACGACAAGATAAAATTATTGAAAATCGTGATAAACTTGAGGAGTTATTGGTACGTGCTCATGTAGAAGCAAAAAAAGCATGGGACTTGGGAGCCTCGGAAAATCAGATGCAAGATATTCTAATGGGAATAAGACATGCGCAATGGCGTTGGGATTATGTGGCTGCAAGTCATGGTGGTTCATTTCATTCACCAATTGAATCGGGCAGAATTATTTCAACCGGTATTACTACTGTTCAGGAAACCCGATTAAAACTTGCTCGTTTATTTGCAGAATTTGGTTTTAATAGTGAAGTACCCTATCCTGATATTTCTACAAAAGCTAAAGCACAGAAGTTTATCGGTTTAGATGTTGATAAAATGAATTCAGATAAAGAAGAATTTATTAAGAATATGGTTCCTGATTGGCAAAAACAAGCAGAAGAGAGAGAAAAGACATACGATATTGTTACAAATAGTAAAGAATAAACTTTTTTAAAATCACTTAAAATGAAAGTATTAAATTATATCAGCTTAATTGCTGTTGGGATTTTTATGTCTCAATTTGCAGTTGCACAATTCTCTCTAACAGGCGAATTTAGACCAAGAACGGAAATAAGTCATGGATATAAAACACTGGTCAGTGAGAATCAAGATGCATCTACAGTAACTGCTCAACGTTCAAGATTAAATTTTCTGTTCAATACTGAAACCATAAAAACTAAATTGGTATTGCAGGATGTGCGAAGATGGGGAAATCAAAAACAACTGGTAGCCAACGAAGATTATGCAACATCAATTCATGAAGCGTGGGCAGAAGTAATGTTCACTCCGGAGTTTTCGTTAAAAGCAGGCCGGCAGGAGTTGATTTACGATGATCATCGTATTTTTGGTAGTGTTGGTTGGGCGCATCAGGCACGCTCGCATGATATTGCTATTTTAAAATATGAAAAAGATGTTAAGGTACACTTTGGAATTGCACATCACGAAAATGGTGATTTAAGCAACAATATTTATGATGGACCGGATGCATATAAAAACATGCAATTTGTGTGGTTAAACAATAAGTGGGAAAAGAACTCTTTAAGTTTGTTAATACTAAACAACGGTGTTCCGGTAATGGAGAACAATCAGCAGGTTACTAAATACAGTCAAACATTAGGGGGTAGATATTCCATTGCATTGGACCCTGTAAAGCTGGCAACTAATTTATATTTTCAAACCGGGGAGCATGTTTCAGGAAAAGATATAAGTGCTCTTAATTTTTTAATTGAAGCTTCACTTAATAATGGAATTTCTGCCGGATTTGAGCATCTCTCAGGAACTGCATTTGACGAATCTGAAAAAGTAAAATCTTTCACCCCATTTTATGGAACTAATCATAAATTTAATGGTTTTATGGATTACTTTTATGTGGGAAACCATATTGGTTCTGTTGGTTTAAACGATATTTACCTTAAATATAAATATGCTAAAAACAAGTTCGGATTTAATGCTGATATACATTATTTCGGTGCTGCTGCAGATATTACTTCCGATGCTGAGAGTTATCTTGGAACAGAACTGGATTTGTCAGCTTCATGGGCTGTACAACCGGGAGCAAAATTAGTTGCGGGATGGTCGATGTTATTTGCCGGCGATTCAATGGAAATATTAAAAGGTGGTGATAGTTCTGCCGGTCAGAACTGGGCTTATATTATGCTTTCTGTTACTCCTTCTTTTATAAAATAGATTTTGCTTCTATCGTTTTACCGGATTGATGTGATTTTTGGGCCTTATTTTTTAAAAAATAAGGCCCAAAAATTGAGTTAATATTCTGCAATAATTGCCAATAGTAAAAACCCCGGATTGGAGCTATAAATACTATACGGATAGGGAATTGGTAACTAGGGGCGGCATTCAAAGCCGAATATAGTTATGCAAAAATATTTTCAAGTCCCGAATCCCTTATAAACAAACAAGTTGTTTGAGTTTCATTATTCATCTTTTCCATAAATTCGAAATCTGGATTAGGAACTAAGCCAAAAATATTAAGATCAGCAGTTGGAGCATTTTTTATCAATTCATTAAAATTATCAACATATACTGCCATTTCTGTTTCTGGCAATCTGGCCTGATCCATTAAATCAGTCATAAATTTTAGTGCCTGTTTTTTTTGCATTTCATTTTCAACAACTGTAACCAACCTTATTTTTGCATTCCAGTTTCGTTTTAATTTGTATGCAATAAGTATCGATAAATCGAGGTTGCCAATATCCCAGGATATCTTCCAGTTGGGTGCTCTATTTCTAATCCAAATGTTTATAATTTGCCTTTGTCCCATTCCCGATTCAGGATGTTGCGAATAAATAAGTACTCCTATTTGCAAACGGGCTGCTTCTTTAATAATATCGTTAAACCCTTTTGAATAGGCATCTTTGTTAGCCAAATTCAAAAAAATAATATTTGGCTTAATAAATGATCCGCGGTAAGCCTGGTTGGCAAAGTTTACACCTTCAGCAAAATTTTCGGTTCTGATAACTGCCCACGATGAAAATACTTCGCTCTGTTGAAATGCCTTCGAGAGATCACTTACATCATTTGCCAACTCATCGGCTTTATTTTCTGGACCAATTCCAAGCAGTTTTATTGAACCCTGAGGAAATGCAACATTCTTTAGAAATGAAAAAACTCCTTTTATTGATTTTGGATCGCTAACCGGAATTAAAAGATTTGGTTTCCAGGCTCTTTCTTGCCTGTGTGCCAATTGCGAAGTTCGTTTGGCGGCCCACTCGGCAAACGACACAAACAATCCACTGCGTACATCTTCGAAAGGGGTGGTAAGTTTCCTTTGTAATAAAATTCCATACACCAACAAAACCACAACAACAGAAACAAGAGTTATAGTAGGGTTTATTATAAACATGGCAAGAACAGATGTAACCAAACCTACCCAAGGAATCCATTTTGGAACCTTAAATAGAGGGCGGAAACTTATTAAACCTAAATTTTGCTCGATAATTACAACAATATTTAGCATTGCATATGTAATCATAAAAAACATGGTAACAAGTGGGGCAACAGCGTTCAGGTCTCGAAGTAGCATAGTAAAAAAAACCAAAGCACCAGTTACAAACATTGCATTTCGGGGTTGACCAGTTTTGTCAGTTTCTCCCAGCCACTTGCCACCTGGTAATACTCTGTGTTGCCCCATGGCGTATAAAATTCGAGACGAACCAACCATTGATGCCAAAGCAGAAGAAAAAGTGGCGCCTAAAACACCCGCAATTACCAATGGAGGAAAGAATGATTTTTTAATCATAATGTTGTAATCGTTCAGCAATTCTTCTGTTGATGCCGACCGAGCTATCCAATACGCCAGTGCCATATAAATTATAAAACTTAAGCCAATTGCCCACAAGGTGCCCACAGGAATACTTTTCCGAGGATTTTTTAATTCTCCCGACATATTGGCACCAGCCATAATTCCGGTAGCTGCGGGAAAGAAAACGGCAAACACAATCCAAAAATCTGATCCGGAAAAGTTATTTTCGACAGAACCAGGAAACGTGCCCCATTTTAGAGAATCAACTGTGCTATTTTGCATAGAGCCATAATAGGCTGCTAAAACAATTACTATTAATGACGATACTATAATCGCCATAATAAAGTATTGGGTTCTGATAGCTAAATCGGCACTTTTATAAGCAATGGCGTAAATTATTATGAAAACTACAAGGTCTATAATAAACGCGGGGTGATGTGGAAAAATGGAAAGCCAGCCTTCCCTGAATCCAAAAATATACATGGTAACTGCCATTCCCTGCGAAACATATCGCGGAATCCCCAGACTTCCTCCTACTTCTAGCCCCAGCGATTGAGATATAATTGCATAAGCTCCTCCTGCACCAATTTTTATATTGGTGGTTATAGACGACATTGAAAGTGCCGTTGTAAGTGTAATTAGAAATGAAATGATGATGATGACCCATGCCCCGAGTAATCCAGCATTTCCAACAACCCAGCCTAATCGAAGATACATTATTACGCCAATTATTGTAAGCAAAGTAGGCGTAAAAACTCCACCAAAAGTGCCGAATTTCTTTAACGATTTTTTCTTTTCCATTCTTATAACTTATTCCATTACCCAGTTGTTTGTTAACTGAAAAATTAGCCCAATATTTTGATTCTCACATTCTCTTTGTCGCTTGTTTTGCAACATTGAAAATAAAGAATCTAATACTTTCTCCTCTTTCGAACCGTAAATAAACAAAAGACTATGAAATAATAAAAACTGTATTTGTATTATGTTCGGTATTTGAATAGCAATTGTTTAAAAATAATGAATTTATGGGCAATTCAGTTATCCTTGAAATACTAGGACTTCAGTCGCCATGTAAAGATTATGATTTTTCACCGTCAGGTAATTTTATAAGATAGTTTTTATGGGCAAAGCTGGGCATATATAATGCTTTCGGGTACAACTCTTTTCATGAAAATAAAAGGATTTCATCGCTCCTGCACGATTTCATCGTGTGGTTTTTTATTCAGTAATATCATCCAATATTCTGTTTTGCTTAAAGGAACGCAATACAATCGCGCACCAGCCTGGGGGCATTATATTAGTGAAATTGTATTCAATTATTTTTTAGGCACGGATTGCAAATCCGCGCCAGCAAGGGGTTAGCCTTAGTTTGTTTTTAGTCAATATATGTTTCCTTTAATATTGATTTTAATTCTTTTGTTTCAGGTTTAGATAACCTACCTAATTCTTTTAATATTCTCTGTTTGTCAATTGTCCTTATTTGGTCTAAGACAATCCAACCGATTTTACTGTCGTGTTTAACTTTAATTCGAGTTGGATAATTTTTTGAACTTGTTGTCATTGGAGCAATAACAATTGTTCGCAGATATTTATTCATCTCGTTTGGTGATATTACCACGCAAGGTCTTGTCTTTTTTATTTCACTGCCAATAGTTGGGTCCAGATTTACTAGAATAATTTGATACTGCTTTATTTCCATTCTTCTAAATTTTCGTCTTCAAAGACATCATTAAAAAGCAATCTATCATTTCCATTTTCAGACATTTCTTTGAAATATTTTTCCCAACCTTTCCTTGGTTTAGATAAAGGTTTAATTACAATTTGTCCTTTTTCCAAAATCAAATCTACTGTATCTTTTATGCTGTATTTTTCAAGCATAGTTTTACTGAGTCTAATCCCTCTTGAATTTCCGATTTTTATAACTGCTACTTCCATAATTAAATACTCTATGTAATTACAAAGTTAGTACAATTGTGCGATTTTTCCAAATTAACGCTAACGGCAGTCTGTCTAATAAATAATACTATCTGCCTGACATTTCAATATTTGTTTAAAAATACAAACTACAGCCTGAATAAATTATCCTTAAAAAAGACTTTTTAGACAGTCTGACGGTTTATGTAAGTGGAGTGCGGGATTAAAAGTGATGAATTTTCAATT
>DAOVTY010000056.1 GCA_030632865.1 Bacteroidota bacterium | reverse complement strand
GCCGACGGTCAATAACATTTTTGTTTAATTTGAAATCTGGAATTCCGTAACGTAGCAAACCGCCAATTGCATCATTTTTTTCGAATACCGTAACCAAATGTCCAGCTCGATTTGATAAATCTGCAGCAGAAAGTCCGGCAGGACCAGAACCAATTACTGCTACTTTCTTACCTGTACGTTTTTGAGGTGGATTAGCCTTTACAATCCCTGCGTCAAAAGCTTGTTCAACAGTTGCACACTCATTTTCGCGAATTGTTACTGCTTCTTCATGAATTGCCAACACACACGATTTTTCGCAAGGAGCAGGACAAATTCGCCCAGTAATCTCGGGAAAACTATTTGTTGAATGAAGTATAAAATACGCCTCTGCTTTATTACCGTTATAAACAGCATCTTGCCACTCAGGAATTTTGCTCCCCACCGGACATCCCCAGTGACAAAACGGAATACCACAATCCATACATCGCGATGCTTGTAAAAGCCTATCTTTATCGTTCAGTGTTTGCTCCACCTCCCCGTAATCATAAATCCTCTCTTTTTTTGGTCGGTATCCCGCTTCTTTTCGGGCAACTGTCATAAACCCTTTTGGATCTGCCATATCTTGTTTTTTTTCTTTCAGTTAATAATTTGTACTACTCGTGACGAGATGGATCATCTTCGGTCAACTTCAACTTCTTTTGTAACTCCTTAAGTTTTTGCTCTTGCATAACTTTTTTGTATTCAAACGGAATTACTTTAACAAACATTGAAAGGTACTCTTCCCAATTTGTTAAAATTTCTGATGCCAGCGTACTTTGTGTATAAAGTAAATGGTTGTTAATTAACGATTGTAACTCTTTTATATCTGCTTTATCTTCAACCGGAACTAGGTCGACCAAACCACGATTACAGTAGTAATCGAAATCGCCAGACTCATCTAAAACATAAGCAATTCCACCGCTCATTCCGGCAGCAAAATTTCTTCCTGTTTTACCCAAAACAACAACTCGTCCTCCGGTCATATATTCACAACAATGGTCGCCAGTACCTTCAATAACAGTTGTTGCACCAGAATTCCGTACGCAGAATCTCTCGCCGGCAACACCTCTAATATATGCTTCTCCACTTGTAGCTCCATAAAAAGATGTGTTTCCTACTATAATATTCTTCTCTGGTTTAAATTTTGAACCCAGTGGTGGTACAACAATAATTTTACCTCCCGAAAGTCCCTTACCGATATAATCATTGGAATCACCCTCCAACCTAAATGTAACTCCTTTTACTAAAAACGCTCCAAAACTCTGTCCGGCAGTGCCATTAAAAGTACAGTTAATTGTATCTTTTGGTAAACCTGCCTCGCCATAACGTTTCGAAATTTCGCCCGAAAGCATTGCTCCTGTTGTACGGTCAACATTCATTATTTTATGAGAAATCCATACTTTCTCGGCTCCTTTTATAGCTCGTTTAGAATCTCTAATTAAATCAAAATCGATATGTCCTTTACTCTCTTTTGTATTTGGATGTGTATTTCTAATGTCGTACTCTTTTGCCTCTTTTGGTTTATATAATAATTTAGAAAAATCAACTCCTTTCATTTTCCAATTAGTAACGCTTTCGTCAATCTCAAGCAGCTCGGTACGTCCAACAATATCATCAAAGTTTCTGAAACCCATTTCAGCTAGATACTCTCTAACTTCCTGAGCAAGAAATTTAAAGAAATTTATTGTGAATTCTGATTTGCCGATAAAACGTTTCCGCAATGTTTTATCTTGTGTGGCAATTCCTGCCGGGCAAGTATTCATGTGGCATTTCCGCATCATTACACAACCCAAAACAATAAGTGCCGAAGTAGAAAATCCAAACTCTTCTCCACCTAAACAAGCCAAAGAAATTATATCGCGCCCGGTTTTTAACTGGCCATCAACTTGAAGCTTTACGCGACCACGTAGATTATTTAAAACTAACGTTTGCTGAGTCTCGGCAATACCCAGCTCAACTGGTAACCCCGCGTGCTTAATAGAACTTGCAGGACTTGCACCAGTTCCTCCATCGGCACCTGCAATAATAATTACATCTGAAAATGCTTTTGATACCCCAGCAGCAATAGTTCCAACACCGTCTTCTGAAACCAATTTTACTGAAACCTTTGCTCTTGGATTTGTAATTTTCAAATCGTAAATCAATTGTGCAAGATCCTCGATAGAATAAATATCGTGGTGCGGTGGTGGAGATATTAAGGTAATTCCCGGTGTGGAACTCCTGGTTTTTGCAATAATTTTATTCACCTTAAAACCTGGCAACTGCCCTCCTTCTCCAGGTTTTGCTCCCTGTGCAACTTTTATTTGAAGTTCTTCGGCGTTAGTAAGGTAATTATTTGTTACCCCAAAACGACCCGATGCAATTTGTTTAATTTTACTATTCCTGATTGTTCCAAAACGCTCCGGATCTTCTCCTCCTTCGCCGGTATTACTACGCCCACCAATTGTATTCATTGTAACAGCAAGTGCTTCGTGCGCCTCTTTACTAATAGATCCATACGACATTGCTCCAGTTACAAAACGTTTCATTATTTCCTCAATCGGCTCAACTTCCTCGATAGGAATAGGATTATTTTTGAATTTAAAACAACTGCGAATAAACGCCGGTTTTCTATTTTGTTTATCTACAAGTGTACTGTATTCCTTAAACTTACTGTAATCGTTAGTTCGCGTTGCCCACTGTAATAAACCTATCGATTCAGGATTCCATGCATGATGCTCGCCATATTTTCTCCACGAATAATTACCTCCACTTTCAAAACGAAATGGTTCGGGCGTATTATCAACAGCATAAGCTTGTTCGTGAAACATGGTGGCTTCTTTGCAGATTTCCTCAGTTCCTACCCCACCAATTTTAGAAGTTGTTCCGGTAAAATATTTATCAATTATACTCTGACTTACACCTAACGATTCAAATATTTGTGCTCCATGGTAACTGCGAAGTGTTGAGATTCCCATTTTAGAAAACACTTTCAACAAACCTTTATCAATAGCCTTTATATAATTCTTTCGTGCCTCTTTATATTCCAAATCAATTTTACCTTCCTTCACCATATGATCAATGGCAGCGAAAGCGAGATATGGATTTATTATGCTTGCTCCATAACCCAATAACAACGCAAAATGAGTTATTTCTCGTGCCTCTCCAGTTTCAACAATAATACCAATCTGCATGCGCTTTTTAGCTTTTATGAGATGGTGATGAACAGCTGAAACTGCAAGCAACGATGGTATTGGCGCATAATCTTTGCTAACTTTTCTATCAGTAAGAATAATATAGTTCTTTTTATTATCCACGGCCTTTTCAGCATCAGCAAGCATTTTTTCCATTGCTGCCTCAAAACCTTTAACACCCTCTTTAACCGGAAACATCATCGGGATAGTTTTATGGACAAACATCTCATCTTTCAAATCCTTAATTTTCCCCAAATCGGTATTAATTAAAATTGGGCTGGCTACTTTTACCAACTTACAATGTTCAGGACTTTCATCTAAAATATTTGATTGAAGTGAGCCAATATAATTGGTAAGCGCCATTACTAAACCTTCGCGAATAGGGTCGATTGGAGGATTAGTTACTTGGGCAAACATTTGCTTGAAGTAATCGAAAAAACGTTTAGGCTGATCTGAGAATACCGCTGGTGGAGCATCATTTCCCATGGAAGCAGTTGGTTCAGCTCCATTTTTACTCATGGGCTGAATAACCTCGTACATATCTTCTTTAGAATAACCAAATATTTTTGAGTAGGTCTCAAAGTTCTCAATTGATGAAGAGACTCGCTTTTTTACTTTAATCTCTTTCATCAACATACGGTTTTCCTTCAACCACATTCCGTACGGATTACGGCGACTTAACTGTGCTTTTACCTCCTCATCTGGAATAATTATTCCAAGTTGTGTATCAACCAACAACAGTTTACCTGGGCGTAACCTTCCTTTTTCTTTAATCTCATCAGCCGGAAAAGTTTGCACACCAACTTCTGAGCCCATAACAACTAAATCGTTTTTGGTTATTACGTAACGCGACGGACGCAAACCGTTTCTATCTAATGTTCCTCCAATATATCTACCATCAGAAAATACCATGGAAGCCGGGCCATCCCAAGGCTCCATAATTGTGGAGTGATATTCGTAAAATGCTTTTAAACTTTCAGGAATTGGATTTTTCTGATTGAACGACTCAGGAATCATCATACACAACGAATGTGGCAAAGTTCTTCCGGTTAAATGTAAAAACTCCAAAACGTTATCGAACGATGCCGAATCTGATTTTCCGGGCTCGATAACCGGAAGTAATTTTTTTAGATCTTCGCCAAAAACTTCAGATTTCATTAATCCTTCGCGAGCCTGCATCCACAAACGATTACCTTTTACAGTATTTATTTCGCCATTGTGAGCAACCATTCTGAAAGGCTGTGCCAAATCCCATGTAGGAAATGTGTTGGTGCTAAAACGTGAGTGAACTAACGCAATTGCACTTTTAAATTTTTTGTCTTTGAAATCGAGATAATAATCGCGCAACTGGTCGGGCGTTAACATGCCTTTGTAAACAATTATTTTTGCTGACAGACTTGGTTGGTAAAAACTCTCTTTATATTTTAAATCCGAATCGAGAATCTCTTTCTCAGTAAGTTTTCTAACTATATAAAGTTTTCTTTCGAGAGCATCTTTTTCGAGATTTGCTTTAATAAAAACCTGCTTAATTAAAGGCTCGGTAGTTTTTGCAATTTGTCCCGGTGCAGAACTGTCAACCGGTACATCGCGGTAACCAACTAATTTTAAACCTTCAGCCTTTATATTTCGAGTTAATGTTTCAAGACAAAAGTCTGCTTCTTTCTCATCTTTTGGAAGAAAAATAAGTCCGGTTCCATATTTACCCGCATCGCCAACACGTTTTTTCAGAACATTAGTAATAAACTCGTGCGGAATTTGCATGAGTAATCCGGCACCATCTCCCGATGAATTATCGGCTCCCATGGCACCACGATGATCCATATTTATAAGAACTTCCAGTCCGCGTTTTACTATATCGTGCGAGGGTTTTCCCTTAATGTGAGCTACAAATCCAATTCCACAATTTTCGTGTTCATTTTCGGGATTATATAAACCCTGCGCCTTAGGCAATCTCATCTGTATCATTCTTTCCTATATTTTATAATACTACTTTGCATATAAATCCTGCCAACTCGTTACCATTAACCAGTTGCTATAAATTTGAAAGCAAAAATTAAAGTTTTCTTACGAAGTGAAATCAAAATTAATCAAACACTCCAAAATTCACAATTCGCCTTAAGAATCTCTAAGTTAAATAACACATTCTTAACTTTATTCTCTACGAAAAAAACAATGTTTGGAGCCAATCAGAACAGCCAAAAAGTGACATTTGTCACATTTTCAGGCGATTAAACCACTACTCAGTTAAATTATTTATGGCCTTTTCTATTCCACCAAAATCGAAGTTTTTCAGCACCTCATTTTTGCTTGCTGAAATTTCTTTTAGACACAAATTGCCAATACTTCCTTCGTGCGAATGAGCAACTGTTTTTTCGGGTTCAAAATTGCCATTTTCAATCCTCTCTCCTACCAGTTTATATGCTTCACGAAACGGAATTCCATCTAAAACTAATTTGTTAACTTCTTCGACACTAAATAGATAGTTGTATTTTGGATCGTCAAGAATATTTTCGTTTACATTCATATTCTGAAGTGCCAGAGTTGCTATTTTCAGACTGTCGTTCATCTCTTTAAACGATGGAAGAAACACCTCTTTTACCATTTGTAAATCGCGAAAATAACCGCTTGGCAGATTATTTATTATCAACGAAATTTGCCCCGACACACCTTGCAGTTTATTACAACGCGCACGAATAAGTTCAAAAACATCGGGATTTTTTTTGTGAGGCATAATGCTAGACCCAGTTGTAAACTCGGCAGGCAGGGTAACAAAATTAAAATTCTGACTCATAAAAAGAGAAACATCGTATGCCATTTTAGACAAAGTGCTAGCTAAATTACCCATTGCAAAAGATACAATTTTTTCTACTTTACCACGCCCCATTTGTGCATAAACAACATTGTAATTCATTTTTGCAAAACCGAGTAAATCAGTAGTCATTTGGCGGTTCAACGGAAACGAAGAACCATAACCTGCAGCAGAACCCAGCGGATTTTGGTTGGTAACTTTAAAAGCTGAAAGCATAATTTCTAGATCGTCTATTAAACTCTCGGCATACGCACTAAACCACAAACCAAACGACGACGGCATTGCAACTTGTAAATGCGTGTAACCGGGCATTAAAATATCTTTAGTTTCGTCGCTTCTTTTTAGTAATACATTTATTAATTCGGTGGTGCTTTCAACAATTTCTCTAATTGCATCGCGGGTAAAAAGTTTAAGATCTAGTAAAACCTGATCGTTTCGCGAACGTCCGCTGTGTATTTTTTTACCTAAATCGCCCAACTCTTTGGTTAGCAAAAACTCCACCTGAGAATGCACATCTTCAACACCCTCTTCAATTTCAAAGTTTCCTTTTACAGCTTCAGTGTGCAACTCTTTTAATTTTTCAAGCAAAACCGGCAGTTCTTCTTTTTCTATCAACCCAACCGACTCGAGCATAGTTACATGCGCCATCGATCCTAAAATATCGTAAGGTGCTAAATATAAATCCAGTTCTCGGTCTTTACCCACTGTAAAATCTTCGATTGCTTTATTTACAGGTGTTCCTTTATCCCAAAGTTTCATAATCTGAAAAAGTTGTCGGAAATCAGAAGTCGGATGACCGAAGACCGAAGACCGAAGTTTGTTCTTAATTTGAATTTTACAAATATATTCAATTCAAATTGATTAGGGGTTTTATTGATTCTGTGAAATGAAAAGGTAAAACTGAATTAATGATATTCAAGGGAGAGTTGTTAAGATTTAGTCAGGGTTTCGTTTAAAGTGACTCTATGAATTCTGAAATATTAAAGGATTCCATCTTCCTATATTAAGTTGAGAAATATGGAATCCCTGTTCTTTACATTTTAGAATCTATAAAATAATTACCACTTTTGTGTCGCAATAATTTAAATATGTTTGAAAACAAAACACTCCGTATTATTTTTTTTATAGTTGTTGTTGCTACAATTGGAAGCTACTTTGCCGGGCTTTCTATTGATGTAACCCGTGATGCGGGCAAATATGCAACTGTTTCGAAGGAGATATTTCAGAATGGAAATTATATAAATTTAACTGTGCATGGCGATGCATACGATCAAAAACCGCCCATGCTTTTTTGGATGGGTGCGGCAGGATTTACAATTGGTGGCATCTCTAATTTCTGGTTTAAATTTCCGGTTTTGCTACTTCTATTCTTGGGGTTTTATTGGGCGTTTCAACTCGGAAAAAGTTTATATAACACACGAGTTGGATACCTCACTGCAATTATGCTGGGCTTCTCGTTTATTTATACTATGTACGCCTCCGACATCCACACCGACACACCCCTGCAAGCTTTTGTAACGCTGGCACTTTGGCAACTTGCCGAATTTGTACAAAAACGAAAAACAAAAAATATGATTTTCGGGTTTGTGGGGATCGGACTTGCAATGCTTTGCAAAGGACCTATTGGAGCAGCGATTCCGGCTTTTGCCGTGGTCGGGCATATTTTGCTAAAAAGAGATTTTAAATTTCTCTTCGATTATCGCTGGTTTTTAGGTATTGCACTTGCATTTATTGTTGCCAGCCCTGCCATGATTGGTTTGATGAATCAGTTTGGATGGAAAGGTATATGGTTTTTCTTTTGGGAAAATAATGTGGGCAGAATTACCGGATCGTATGTGAGCGCAATTAACGACCCATTTTTCTACTTTCACAGCCTGCTATATTTATTCCTTCCTTGGAGTTTATTATTTGTTATATCTGCATTTTTAGAATTCAAAATGCTTATAAAAAATAAATTTCGTTCAAACGAATTTTTTACATTCACCGGAATATGGATTTTCTTTATTATTTTAAACTCTGCCAGTAGTCAACTGCCAAATTATATATTTATAATTATTCCGCTAATTGCTGTTTTAACTGCAAAATGGGTTGATATTGCTCTTGATAAAAAGGCCAAATTATTGTCTATTTTTATCACCACCCAAAATATTGTTAGTGTTTTACTTTGGGTAGTAATTTTTGTCTTAATGTTTTATCTCTTCCCTTCACAAAAACTCTATTTTTTAATATTTATAATTGCGGGATTAGGCGCAACAAGTTTCCTATTTTTGAAAATTAAGGATTCTTTGGCAAGACTAATCCTTCCTTCTGTAATTGTTTTTACTTGCTTTACATTACTGCTAAACATGCACGTTTTCCCATATATATTTAGTTTTCAGGCACCACCAAAAGCTGCCCGCTATTTTAACGAAAATGCAAATGAAGGTGATAAGTTATACAATTATTTATATGGCCAATACGAACTATTTTTTTACAGCGAACCGCAGGCAACACAATTAGATTCTATTACAGATGTTGTTTCTATTATTGACGAAAAGGGAAGTTGGATTTTTACTAATCCGGTTGGAATGAATAAAATAGATTCGTTAAATATAGAAACAGACACAATTATTGAATACCAACATCTTTATCTAAATCGTGGAGGTCGATTTTTAAACCCTAAAACACGTGATGAAATTTTGAAGCCACTCTATCTTTTAAAACTTTCGGATTAACGAGTAACCTATAGTCGAACCTCTAATTTATCTTTTAACAAATTTATACGAACGGGAAATTCCATTTCAACCGATTCTCCGTCTAAATGAAAAAGTTTTGTTGAGGCGTCTTTAATTTCCACAGAACTTGCTCTGTGTCTTTCAAAAAAATTAAACCAATGAATAGTTTTTGTAAAAAGAGATAAACCCAAAACCGGATAAAAAATTTTGTACATCGGTTTAATTAGTATAACATCCAATAAACCATCATCGGTTTTTGCACCGGGAGAAATAAATGCATTGTTGCCTAATTGACTGGCATTAGCAAACGATATTAGAAAAACTGATGTTTTAATTTCACGATTCTCAATTTGTAGATTAATTTTAATTGGTTTAGCCCGAATACTTTCCCAAATTGTTAACCTAATATATTCCCAAAATCCGCGTTTGGTAGAAAGTGTCATTTTCTTTGCAACAGCAGCATCGAATCCCAATCCGGCAGCACACAGAAAAATACGATTATTTATCTGCCATAAATCCAACGGTTTACCTTTTCCCTCGACAACTATTTTTATTGCCTTTTTAATATTCATGGAGATTTTTAGATCGCGCGCCAGTCCGTTTCCCGAACC
This sequence comes from Bacteroidota bacterium, assembly GCA_030632865.1. Lineage (GTDB taxonomy): Bacteria > Bacteroidota > Bacteroidia > Bacteroidales > Prolixibacteraceae > Draconibacterium. The sequence goes on along the minus strand of DAOVTY010000056.1, from coordinate 4,582 downwards.
AACCGGAATTATTCCCATGGCAACACCACTTCCTGCCAACCCTTCGGCTACTTCGTTAACAGTTCCGTCTCCTCCCACAGCCACAATAACATCGAAATTATTACCTGCGGCATTCTGGGCTAATTTAGTGGCATGACCTTTATTTTTAGTGTAATTAAAAGAAATCTGAGCGTTATAATCTTCAAATAAATTCAACATTTGGCTGATTTTGTTTTTCATCAGTTTTCCGCCGGCATATTTATTTATTATGAGATAGATTTTTTTCATAGTCCAGAACCATATTCAATGGCAACTCAAACATAATAAATATTTTTCAACGTTATAAGTTGCATTCCTATCTGATTATTTAAAATCGAACCGCAATAAAAAATAAATCTCCTTTTAATTATCTACAGATTAAGCAATCGATTAAATCTAATGCTGTTATTTATTCGTTTCCCGTAAAGTTTTATCTTTACAAACTAAAATTTGTAGCGATATTAAAATGCAAAAGCCCGGATTACAGAAATATAGTATCATAATTATTCCAATTCTGTTTTTGATTTACTCAGCACCCAGCGCGCTTGATTATGTCTTTCATTTTCCTGACGAGAAATATTATACTGATGCCGTAATCCAAATGATGGATAAAGCTGATTATTTCACGCCATATAAAGCTGATGGATCGCCACGTTTTCTAAAGCCAATTGCAACTTATTGGGTTTTAATTGGCAGTTACAATATATTTGGAGTTAGTCAGTTTTCGTCGCGTTTGTTTTTTTGGCTTGCCGGTGCATTGTTGGTTGCACTAACTTTTTTAATGTCAAAATCATTATCGGGAAACAGAAAAATAGCAGCAACTGCAGCATTTATTACGGCTGCTAATCCACTGGTATTAATGAGCGCCAGCCGTTCTATACCCGACATTTTGCTAACATTATTTTTAACAGTAAGTGCCTGGGGATTTTTAGAAATTATGCTTCGAGATAAACCAGGTAAACAGTTTTATTGGATGGCATATTTAGGTGCTGCACTCGCGTTTGAAACTAAGGGCATTCCAGCAGCTGCGTTTGCCGGAGTTAGCATGTTATTTATGATTTTAAATCCGTGGAAAAGAGTAAAACTGAGAAAACTTTTTGAACCTACTTCGATGATAATAGCAATTTTGGTTGCCATTAGTTGGTTTGTAATTATGTATATCGAACATGGTACAGTTTATCTGGAATCGTTTTTTGCTGATCAGGTTGGAGAAAGAGTTTCTTCGAGTACTTCTACAGTTTTTAAAAATAGCGGACTGGGTATAATTAACCTTTTTGCATTTCTAACTCCGTGGGTAATAATAGCATTCTCGAAACCAAAAGAGCTAAGAAAATTAATACCGGAATCTAATAATTCTCAAAAAGCAATATTTGGATTTATATTAATATGGATAATTCTGGTTTTATTAATGTCGGGGGCAGTATTTAAATTTTACGACCGCTACCTTCTGCCTGTTATTCCTTTGGCTGCCATTCTTTTATCGTATATTTTTATTCTAACAAAAACTACATTCAAAAAAACTATTGTTACAATTTTAATTGTATTGAATGTGTTTGTTATTTTGGTAAATACATTGTACGCTCTGTTTATTTTACACGACACAATTTTAATTTTGGGAGTGATTTTATCAGCTACAATTCTTATAAGTTGGAAGCTTGGTTTTTTCAAAAACATTTCAAAAGAAATTATAATTGCCAACGGAATATTACTCTTTTATTTTAATGTTTTTATTCTTTTATATCCACTTTTAATGCCAAATCCAGGCGAACAATTAGTTTCTGAACTCAGAGAAAATGGAATTTCAAAAACCGACAAAGTTTATGTTTACGGAAATATAAGAGCAGCCTCAAATATTCGAATTCATAGCAAAAATGAATTTAATGTTATTAGCATGGACACTGTATTTGCTCTACCAGAAAATATGAATCATTTTTTAGTTTTCAACCAAAAAGAGAAAGATTTATTGGACTTAAAAAACTACGACGTTGCAATTGGTTCAGAAGAGTGGCTGCGTGTTCCAACAGAAAAATTCCCCTCATTTTTAAAAAAACCTATTTTAAGTTTGAAAAATAGCGGCACAAAATATTTAATTGCAAAACCCAAAATATAGAGAAATGAAGAATTTGAGAAAACCACATTATATGATTATTGGGATTTGGTTTCTAATTAATATTCTGCAAGCCATTTTCACCGGTCTTCATTCCGACGAGTCGTATTATTGGATGTACTCTCAAAATCTTGATTGGGGATTTTTCGACCACCCTCCAATGGCAGCATTTTTTATTTATTTAGGACATTTACTTTTACCCGGAGAAATTGGGGTTAGGCTGTTTATTGTACTATTATCTACTACCACTCTCGCAATAATTTTAAACGAATTAAACGAAAATAAAAACTATAAATTTTTGGCATTGTTTGTATTTTCGTTTCCATTAATACATACTCACATTGCTAGTTTTTTGGCTATTCCCGATATTCCTCTTCTCTTTTTTACTTTACTTTTCATAGTCTTTTATAAGAAATTTCTGGAAAAACCAAGTTGGGCAATTTCCATAATATTAGGCATTATTATTCCTGCCATGATTTATAGTAAATACCACGCTTTTATTATAATTGGGCTTACCGTACTTTCTAACTTAAAACTTTTTAAAATCAAATATTTTTACGGAATAATAGCACTTTCAACACTCTTACTTTTACCACATATTTTCTGGCAAATAGAGAACGAATTTCCCACATTCAAATATCATCTTATTGATCGTGCAAAACCTTTCCAATTTAAATATGTATTGCCATATCTTATGGGAATAATTGCAGTGACAGGCCCGTTAACAGGGGTTCTTATTTTTTGGAAACTGCGAAAAGTTAAAATCCAATCTCCTTTTGAAAGAGCATTGATTTTTAATATTATTGGATTTATTTTGCTCTTTTTTATAATGAGTTTTAAAAACAGAATTGAAGCGCATTGGATAGCCGCAATAATTCCGATGTTAATGTTTTTAACTTATCCTTTAATTCGCGACGACCATAAAATTCGAAAATGGTTTACATGGCTAGCAATTCCTACAATTGCATTACTGTTTCTTCTAAGAATTTATTTAGCACTTGACATTATCCCCAACGTTGGACACTTAAAAATTACATTCTACAATCGTGAATTAAATGCCAAGGAAATTAAAAAAATGGCAAAAGGTAAAAAGGTGGCATTCTTTGATAATTATGCTGCAATCAGTAATTATATTTTTTACACAGGCGACTCGGCCGTTCAACTTTCCACTCCAGGCTACCGATTTAGTCAGTACGAATTATGGGACTATGAAAAATACGCAGAGGGCGAACCGTTATTTGCCATTCAATCAAGGCATTTAAACCCGCCAAACATAGCAAGAATGGTTACCGGCGAACTGAAAGGTTATATTATTATCGACAAATTTCAATCGCTTAAAAACATGGAAATAAATTTGGACAAAACTGTTCAAACTGAGAATGAATTTCAATTTCAGTTTACTTTAACGAATAATAATACACATCCAATTTATACCGAACATATTTCGGAACCCAGGTTGGCAATAATGCAAAACAAAAAGGAACTTGCTTCTGTTTCCTTAAAAAACTCCTCCGAGCAAATCATGATTTCGATGGGAAAACATGCTACTATTCAGATTTCAATTCCTAGAACTCAAATCTCCGAAGACTCACCAGTTATTTTTTACACTAGATCCAAAGAAAATATTAGAGGAGAACTGATTACTTTTCTTTTTGAGAATATAAAAAACTGAGTTCGATTCAATCCTCCTCGATAAATTCTAAACCGGAACTTCGAATTACATTAAAATCAGACTATTTTAATTACTGAATGCGAAATTCATATTATAGATATTTGTAATTATATTCTGCATTATTATACTATTTGCCATAATTATATCATTATTCTGTCTTTTTGAAATATAATAGCCCTGTATATTAATATTTTGTTAATTAGACCAAGCTAAAACACACAAATAGGGGTGCAATTCATTTTTTTCTCATTTTTGTAACTAATACTTCTCCTAAATAGGGGGTCAAAATATTTTTATACTGTTTTTCAACTATTTATGTCATTGCCAAGGGGGTGCATTTAATTTTTTATAACTATTAATATTTATTTTAACACTTAAAAATTACGATTATGAGAAAGACATTAATTGTTACAGCAAACTTGTTCATACTAATTGCATTTACACCAAATGCCAAAGCTCAGGAATGGAGTACAGGACTTGATATTTACAGTAGTTATATATGGCGTGGAGCCAAATTTGGTTCCGGACCAGCATTTCAACCATCCATTGAATATAGCACAGGTGGATTTGCAATCGGCGCATGGGGTTCTATCAACTCATCAACCAACGAAGCAGCTGAAATGGACATGTATCTGGCATACGGTTTTGATTTTGGGTTAAGTATTGGATTAACCGACTACTATTACCCGGGAACTGAATATTTTGATTATTCAACCGAAACGGGCGCTCACGCATTGGAACTTAATCTGGGCTATGAAATTGGTGGATTATCGCTAGCTGGAAAT
>DAOVTY010000191.1 GCA_030632865.1 Bacteroidota bacterium | reverse complement strand
GTGAAAAAAGAGACAACCATTTATATAATAGATTACTACTTTATTTCTATAAATATAAATTCAAAACTATTAAAAATGAAAAGAAAACTTAGTTTTATTATTCTTATTTTATTGGTAGCATTAAATATTTCAGCTAAAAAGTATATTGTATTTTACTTGGGGGGTCAAGTCTAACATGGACGGTTATGGCTACGTTAAAGAGCTTCCAAAAAACTTAAATCAAACTATAAAGGGAGCTTATATTTTTCATGGAAACACTACGAAAGATACTATTAATATTGGTGGAGAAGGAATTTGGGATGTACTGAAACCGGGACATGGAGTTGGTCACTGTTCTAATTACAAGGAAAACAATCTTTCTAATAGGTTTGGAATTGAATTAACATTTGCCATCGAAATCCAAAAGTTTTTTCCTGACGAAAATATTGCACTAATAAAATATAGTCGTGGCGGAACATCAATACATAAAGATGCTGCAGGACTATTTGGTTGTTGGGAGCCTGACTTTACGGTTGGCACAGGTATTAATCAGTACGACCATTTTTTGGCAACAATTAAAAATGCTTATTCAATTAACGACATTGATGGAGACGGAGAGGATGATGAATTAATTCCGGCTGGTATTTTATGGATGCAAGGCGAAAGTGACGCGATGAAATTGGATTGGGCAAATGCATATTCTTCAAATTTAAAAAGACTAATAGATTTAATAAGGGCTGCATTAAGAACCGATGATTTGCCTGTGGTTATTGGCAGAATTTCGGACTCTGGGAATTCTGACGATGGCAAAGTTTGGAAATATGGAAGGGAATTGCGGTGGCAGCAAGCAAAATTTGTTAATAGCGACCAAAATGCTGCACTTATAACTACTACCGATAATTACGATTATTCGGACACGTGGCACTACGATTCTGAAGGATAAATTGATTTTGGAAAACAGTTTGCAAAGGAGATAAAATATCTTCTGAAATAAATGGTCAAAAAAAAGGGATCCAAAACTGAATCCCTTTTTTTATATTTCGTTTTTAAACTACTTCCACATTAAATGCTACTGGGCCTTTGTCGCTCTCTTTAATTTCGAACTCGACAGCCTGACCCGCTTCCAAGGAAAAGACATTGTCTTTAACTCCGGAACGATGCACAAACAAATCTTTGTCGTCTTCAGACTGGATAAATCCGTAGCCTTTAACTGCATCGTACCATTTTACGGTACCTTTCATGGTTTTCTAGTAACGCTCTCTTCTTTGATAACCACCACCACCGCCACCACGACGATCACCACCACGATCACCACCACGATTATTCTCGCGAGGTTTTGATTCGTTTACTTTGATGTTTCTTCCACCAACTTCAGCGTTGTTCAATTCTTTGATAGCATTGTTAGCTTCGTCATCGCTATCCATTTCGATAAAACCAAATCCTTTGCTTCTTCCAGAAAACTTGTCTGAAATAATTTTTGAAGATGTTACTTCTCCATACTCTTCGAAAATCTCTTTTAAATCTTCTTCGCCTAAATTAAACGGAAGATTTCCAACATAAATGTTCATTTGTTATTTTTTAAAAAATTAATAATTCTCTTTTTTTATTGCCATTCAACAAAATCACAAATTGTTCGATTCCTCAATTATCTGTGTATCGAAAAAATAGTGTTACCTGCGTTATCAATAAAAATTGTGGAAAAACAAGAAAGGAGAGCTGTCCGGACTGTCTTACAAAATTCAATAAAAAAAGATCAATTTGTTAATTTCTAGATAATTTCTTGTTACAAATACTTAACTCTCTATAAATTAACGCCTCAAAGGTAAACTAATATTCCAATATTCAAACATATTTTAAATAATACAATATGTTTAATGAAATGCAAATAACAGTGTAAGTAATTTTTATATTACGATATTAAATCTCTGATAACCACACTACTTAAAAAACCACCAAATATTGAAGGCATATAAGAAATTGTGCCAACTGTAGATTTTTTGTTTTGCCCCTCCTCTGGGCGAATAGCTTTTTTTAAAATCTCTTCAGGCGAAAAAACAACTTTAAAACCTTTCTTAATTCCCAATTTCCTAAGACGTTTCCTAATTAATTTTGCCAATTTACAGTTATAAGTTTTCGAAATATCGACTACTTCAATCTTTGTTGGATCAAATTTGCCACCAGCTCCCATCGAACTAACCAACTTTATACCCTCTTGCATTGCGCGGTATATTAGAAATACTTTTGGTGCCATTGTATCTATAGCATCTACTATATAATCAAAGGGTTGACTTTTTACTAATTCAGCAGTTTTATCTCCATTTATATAATCATTAATAATTGTGAGTTTTAATTGAGGATTAATATCCATAAATCTTTCAGAGAGAATTTCTGTTTTTAATTTTCCGATTGTGCTAACCATTGCCGGTAATTGACGATTTATGTTTGTTGTCTCAACAACATCTCCATCAACAATTGTCATTTTTCCAATTCCTGCCCGACAAAGCTGTTCAGCAGCATACGCACCAACTCCACCCAAACCAACTATTAACACATTTGCTTGTTTTAGTTTATTTGCATTTTTTTCACCAAATAATAAATTAGTGCGTTCTAACCAATCCATAAAATTTTCATGTTTAATGTTTAAAACAAACCTGTCGATTTATTTTCTAAACGGTTGAAATTTCCCCACACAGCTTTTTTTAAAATTTCAAGAGACATATTTTTCAATTTTGCACCCTGTATATACATTTTTTTAACCTCCCCAAAATATTCATCTGTTTCAAAAAATATCTTTTCAATGGGTAAATACTTATAAGACGCAACTGCTTTAGAGTCTAACTTAAATAAATTTTTTCCAAACGAAAATAGGATTCCCATTTTTTCAAGTTGCTTTGTAATTTGAATATTTCCGTTGTAACCATGCATTATCCAGGGCATTTGTGGATGTATATTTTTATGCAATTCTACTACCTCGTTAAATGCTTTTACACAATGGATAATTAATGGTTTTTTGTGTTTTTCTGCCAAAAATGCATGTGCTTCGAAAACACGTTTTTGCTCTTCGTAATTTCCCTCTACTTTTTTATCTAACCCACATTCTCCAACAAAAATTACTTGATCATATTCTAGAACTTCCTCAATCATTATTAACTCTGCATTATTTTTATCAGACGATTTTATATGCCATGGATGCAGTCCGGCAGAATAAAAATTACGACCATTAAATGCAGCAAATCCTTCTCCCGGATAGATATTCTGAACAGTAATAGTATCCTTCAAATTTTTTATATGATGGGCGTGAATATCTATGTATGGAATTGAATTCATGTTAAATAGTTGGGTAAAAGACAACAAATACTACTAAATTGAGTTTTAATTTAAGCCATTTCCAAAAGTTTCTTTACTGCATTTTCAGCTCCTTCTGCAATTTGTGTAATTGTTGCATTTAACATGTAACAAGGTGTTGTAATTATTTTATATTTTTCGTCAACAACAATCTCACCATGTGTTGTTTTTATATGAGTTGCACCAAGAGTTTCGATTGCCTCTACTGTTTCTGCATCTTGCCCAATCGTAACTTCAACATCGCCTAAAACTTTGGCAATTAAAGCAGGAGAAATGCAGAGAGCACCAATAGGTTTTTCGGCAACAACCGTGTTTCTGATTGTTGCTTCTACCTCAGAATTAACGGAACAATCAGGACCATCGAAAGCAAACGTACATAGGTTTTTTGCTACTCCGAAACCTCCCGGAAAAATAAGTGCATCAAAATCTCTAGCGTTATATTCAGAGAGAGGTTTAATATTTCCACGCGCAATTCGTGCTGCTTCTATTAATACATTTCGGGTTTCCGGCATCTCTTCACCAGTGATATGATTAATAACGTGTGCCTGATTAATATCGGGAGCAAAACATTGGTACTCAGCCCCATTTTTCGCAATAGACAATAAAGTCAATGTTGCTTCATGAATTTCGGCTCCATCAAAAACTCCATTACCGGCTAAAACAACTGCAATTTTTTTCATGATAACATTATTAAAAATTTGTTATTCAAAATTAAGATTTAAAACTGAATAAGTTTATATGAATTGGACACAAAAAAATCCAATCTTATAGACCGGATTAATATTTTACAAATAGAATATTTATCAATGATAATTCAGAAACTTCTCTACTTTAAAAAAAGTAGTTTTTTCGGTTGAGTTTTCCATTTTTAAACGCAGCCTAGCAATTTTTTCTTTATCCTCGATGAGTTTTAAAACTACTTTTGCTCCATCAAAACCATCTTCTGTTTTTTCGGGAAGCATTAAAAGCATAACAGCTTTTTTGCGTTCTAAAATATTAATTTTTGTGGTCTTAGTATCGGCCATCGATCCAGCTACTATTATATTATCACCCAAACTTTCAACGTGAATATACACAGCTACATTTGGGGTACCGTCTGCATTAACAGTGCTAAATACGGTTTTGTTTTCTAATTTAAGTGCTTTAGAAAATTGTTCGAACGACATATTTATTCCGCCCTCTTTTTGAGTGGCTCCACTAACTGCATCATAGTTTTGCGCAAAACTAGTTTGAAAAAATGTGACACAAAGAAAAACAACCAGCAACGTTTTAATTTTCATAATTTATCCTCCAATATATTTGTTAGTACATAATTTATAGAACCACCTAAATTACAAAAAATTAAACATTATTATTATTGATCTATATAATTAACCTTTAATTTCTTCCAAATTATAAGGTGTTAGCTGGTACACATAATAATTTAACCAATTTGCAAATAACAAATTTGCAGTTGATCGCCATCGCATTAAAGGGTTATTTTCAGGATTATCATTCTGATAGTAATTTTTGGGTATTTCGATGGGGATATTTTTAGCCTTATCGCGTTTATATTCAGTATCCAAAGTATCGCGCGAATATTCCGAATGACCGGTAATAAAAAGCTGTTTTCCATTTTTTGCTTTTACAATTGCTACACCCGATTCGTCAGAAGTAGCAATAATTTCAATAGCAGTAATTTTTTTAATATCCGATTCTTTAATTTCTGTATGACGAGAGTGTGGCAGATAAAAAAAATCGTCGAATCCTCTGAAAATAGGCAATTTTGGATTAGATAATTTATGTTTAAACACACCAAACATTTTTTTCTCTAGCGGATATTTTGGAACTCCATAATAATGAAACAACGCTGCTTGAGCTGCCCAACAAATGAACAAAGTTGAAGTTACGTTATGTTCTGCCCAATCAAGAATTTGCTTCATCTCGTCCCAATAAGTTACCTCCTCGTATTCTAGTTTTTCAACAGGTGCACCAGTAATTATCATTCCATCGTACTTTTTATTATTCAATTCATCGAAATTCCGATAAAAAGACTTCATGTGTTCTGATGGCGTATTTTTTGGCGTGTGCCCTTTAATTTTTAAAAAATCAATTTCAATCTGAAGTGGTGAATTTGAAAGCAACCTCAACAAATCGGTTTCTGTCGAAATTTTTAATGGCATTAAATTCAGAATAATAATTTTTAACGGACGAATATCTTGATGTGCTGCTTGAGATTCGTTCATTACAAAAATATTTTCCTCTCGAAGTAATTTTACAGCCGGCAATTTATCTGGAATATTTAATGGCATATTTTAATATTTATATTATTAGTATTGAGAAATAGTTGTAAGTAAAAATGTACAGAATTCTAAATTTTAGAATAAGTAAAAATTAGAACGTCATGCTGGATATATTTCAGCTTCTCAATAAAACAATGAGATTCCGAATCCGCTAGTTGACGGACGAAATGACGTTCAAAATATTTTCTCTACTAATTACTCTGTACTATTTACTGTTTACTCTACTTTCTCTAGCGCTTGTTCAAAATCGGCAATAATATCGTCGATATGCTCTAATCCCACACTAACTCTTAATTGTGTAGGGAAAACTCCAGCGGCTATTTGTGCCTCTTCAGGTAATTGCTGATGGGTAGTTGCCGCTGGTTGAATAATCAACGTTTTTGCATCTCCAACATTAGCAAGATGACTAACCAACTCTAAATTATTTACCAGGTTATTTGCATCTTCTTTATTACCTTTTACAACAAACGATAAAACTCCACCAGCACCTTTTTTCAAATATTTTTTTGCATTATCGTATGATGGATGATTCTCTAATCCAGGATAACTTACACTATCGACTATCGGATGCTGCTCCAACCATTTTGCCGATGCCAAGGTATTTTCAACATGTTTATCCATGCGCAACGACAGTGTTTCCAAACCTTGAATTAATAGGAATG
>DAOVTY010000092.1 GCA_030632865.1 Bacteroidota bacterium | reverse complement strand
ATATAGAGAACGGTTTTTTTAATCTGAATAGCAAAAAATAATATTATACCTTTTTACTTAATATCACTTTAATAAAAAACTAAACTTGTAACAGTAAATTAAGACGAATAATAATCATTTAACGAAATTAGATCGTCAGAATTACAAACAGGACAGTTTTTTGTATCTTCAGAATAATCACTGAAGCTTGCTTGACAAGAATTACATTTATACCAGTTCTTATCGAAATAAATATCCCCTCCCCTAAAAATCAAATCTCTACCTTCAACAAATGCAGTTGCAACTTTATTTCTAGCTTCCTCATAAATTCTAGTCAATGTTGGTCTTGAAACATCCATATGTACAGCTGCTTGCTCTTGAGTAAGATTTTGATAGTCGAGTAAACGAATTGCTTCATATTCTTCGATACGTAATGTTACTTCGTTCGATTTTCTTCCTCTAATACCAAAAACCGACATTCCTTTTATAACCGGAGGAACTTGTATTCTTCTATTTCGTTTTCTTCTAGGCATATTAAATTGAATTAAGTTTACTTATTAAATAATGATCAACCAAAACCAATGCAGCCATTGCTTCAACAATGGGAACCGCTCTTGGCAGAACACATGGATCGTGTCTTCCTTTTGGGTTGATAGTTATTTCGTTATTACTATTATCGATTGTATTTTGCTCTTTTAACAATGTTGCAATAGGTTTAAAGGCTACGTTAAAATAGATGTCTTCGCCATTGGAGATGCCGCCTTGAATTCCACCTGAATTATTTGTTTTTGTACGAATACCGTTATCAGTGCGAATAAATATATCGTTATGTTGCGAGCCACTTAGTTTAGTTCCTTCAAATCCAGAGCCATATTCAAACCCTTTAACCGCATTAATTCCTAACATTGCACCACCCAAATCAGCATGAAGTTTATTGAATACTGGTTCTCCCCAGCCTACATGAACGCCAGTGGCAACTCCTGTAATTACACCACCAACAGTATCTTTGTCTTTTGCGGCAGCTTCAATTCTAGATATCATTTTTTTTGCAGTTTCGGCATCCGGACAACGAACTATATTGTCTTCAGTTTTCGAAAGATCTAGATGCTGGTAAGGTTTTTCGAGAGTGATTTCTCCAACTCGCGAAACAAATGCATTAATTTTTACTCCGGCTTTTGCAAGTATTTGCTTTGCAATTGCGCCAGCCACAACACGTGCAATAGTTTCTCTAGCTGAAGAACGTCCTCCACCACGATGGTCCCGCGTGCCATATTTTTGAATATATGTATAATCGGCGTGCGACGGACGATAAATATCTTTTAAATCGTTATAATCTGTTGAATGTTGATCTTGGTTCCAAATAGCAAATGCAATTGGTGTACCCTGGGTTTTACCTTCAAAAACACCCGAAAGAAATTCAATTTGATCAGGTTCTTTTCGTTGGGTTGTAATTTTAGATTGCCCAGGTTTTCTTCTCTCTAAATCTTTTTGAATGAGTTGAATATCTAACTCTAATCCTGCCGGACATCCATCAATAATCCCGCCAATACCTCTACCATGAGATTCGCCAAAAGATGTTAATCTAAATATTCTTCCAAATGTATTCATAACAATGATGGTATAAAAAAACCTCGTTTTCCTGATTAATCACGAAAACGAGGTTAAAATATATAAATTGAACTTAATATCAAAATAATATATTAACAGCCGCACCCGCCACCGTGATCATGATCGTGATCGTGACCAGTATCGCAGGATCCATCGTCGCAACCACTTCCACAGCTGCTACAACCGCCGCCACCTAATATTTGTGCTACTTCTTCGTCAGAAGCTTCGCGAACACCGACCACTGCTCCGGCAAAAAATAAATCTTCGCCTGCTAAAGGATGATTAAAATCCATTTTAATAATTTCGTCGGTAAGTTCTAACACCAAACCATTTAATCGCTGGCCGTTACTACTCATCATTGGAACTGTATTTCCAATCTTTATTAGTTCATCATCGAATTTACCATCAACTAAAAATACATTTTTTGGTAATTCAACAACAGCTTCTTGGTTAACTTCACCGTAAGCATCATTTTTTTTTAATTTAATAGTAAAAGGTTCACCCTCTTTTAGACCAACTAGGTGAGATTCGAACTTGGGCAGCATTACTCCAGCACCGTATAAAAACTCTAGTGGTTGCGTATCGGTTGCCTGTTCAATTACTTCTCCCTTTTCATCGTCGATACGCAAATCGTACGTTAACGTAACCATCGAATTTGTTCCTATTTCCAACATATCTTCTTTATTTATTTTCTGATTATACAAATTAAATGCTTTTAAGGGAGTAAACAAAACACCTTTCGGTCTTTTATTGAATTGTTAACCTAAAATTAGATTCAAGACTAAATACATACTTAACGTGCAATTAGCTTTACTAGTAGTAAGTTAATCTCAATAATTAAATCTTTTTACTTTTTACAACTTTCCTTTTATATATTTTTTCAGGCTTTTGAATTGCCCGAACAAGCAAATAAATACCAAATAATATAAACGGAATACTCAGCCATTGCCCCATATTTAACGCCATACCAGCTTCAAAAGCCTCCTGATCTTCTTTAATAAATTCGATTAAAAATCTAAACGAAAACATTAAAATAAAAAATATTCCGAGTAATAATCCGGGCTTTTTTCTAGAACTTGTTTTCCAATATATAAGCATCAAAACTGCAAATACTAACAGATAAGCCAGCGCTTCATAAATTTGAGTAGGATGTTTAGCAGCAATTTCGCCATTTTGTTCAAAAATAACCCCCCAAGGTAGTGTAGTTTCAATTCCATAAATTTCAGAATTCATTAAGTTTCCGATACGAATAAACCCTGCAATCATTGCTGTTGGTACTATTATCCTATCAAGTGTCCATAAAACAGATCGTTTAGTTATAAGTTTTGAATGAAGATACATTGCAATAATAACACCCAAAGCACCTCCATGACTTGCTAGCCCTCCATGCCACACCATGAGTATCTCAGAGGGATTTTGAGAATAATAATCCCAACTATAAAAGAAAACATGTCCTAAACGCGATCCAACAATTGTTGCAATTATTAAATAGAAGAATAAACTATCTAACCATTTTTCATCCTCTTTTTCCCTTTTAAACATCTGCTCTATAATATAATATCCGAGTAGAAAACCGGAGGCAAAAAACAATCCGTACCAACGGACTGACAAAGATCCTAAATGAAAAATTTCAGGATTTATATTCCAGTGTATAAAATTCAAAATATCTATCATAGTTACTTTTATAAAAATTAGTTCAAAGCTTTTATCTAAAAATTGTATTTACTATTTAAACTTTTTATCCTCTTCCGTGGCACTGTTTATATTTTTTACCACTACCACAAGGACAAGGATCGTTCCTGCCAACCTTTTTTTCTACCGTGACCGGCTGTGGCCTTGATTTTTCCTGAGTATTAGAATTTGCACCGTCCATCGCATTTTCGGCACCCGGAAGTTCCGATTTCTGCGTTTTATAGCGGCTCATATCTGTACGTTTTTTTGTTGAAGCTTCGCGAACTTGATCACCTCTTTGAATTGGAATCTGCCCTTTCATTAAAGTAGAAACAACATCTTTATTCACTTTTGCAATCAAAATTTTAAACAAATTAAACGACTCGAACTTATAAATTAAAAGTGGATCTTTTTGCTCGTAAGAAGCATTTTGTACCGACTGTTTTAAATCGTCCATTTCGCGAAGCTGCTCTTTCCATGCTTCGTCTATTGTATTTAAAACAATTTGTTTTTGGTAAGATTTCACCAACTCTTTTCCATTGTTTTCGTATGCTTTTTCAAGGTTACATACTATCTGAAAAACTTTTTTCCCATCAGTAATTGGAACAACAATATTTTTATAAACTTCTTTTTTAGTTTCATAAACATTTTTAATTACCGGAAATGCTTGTTTCGAAATGGTTTCAACTTTACGTTTATAACCATTTATCATTTTCCCGTAAATAAGTTGCGAAATTTCATCGGCTTTTAATTTTTCAAAATCTTCTTCAGAAACAGGCGATTCTAACGATAGTAAACGCATCAGTTCCAAGTTGAAGTCTTCGAACATATTTGCCCCCTGATATTCATTCACCAACTCTTCAACCGAGTCGTACATCATATTCAGCACATCAACTTCCAAACGTTCTCCATACAAAGCATGTTTACGTCTTTTGTAAACCACTTCACGTTGAGAATTCATTACATCATCGTACTCCAACAAACGTTTACGAATTCCGAAGTTATTTTCCTCTACTTTTTTCTGGGCACGCTCAATAGATTTCGAAATCATTGAGTGTTGAATTACTTCACCTTCTTGTAATCCTAACTTGTCCATTATTCCTGTTATTCTGGCTGAACCAAACAAACGCATCAAGTTGTCTTCAAGAGACACATAAAACTGTGAAGAACCCGGATCTCCTTGGCGTCCTGCACGACCACGCAACTGTCTGTCAACACGTCTTGAATCGTGTCGCTCGGTACCAATAATAGCCAAACCACCAGCTTTTTTCACCTCTTCGCTTAGCTTAATATCTGTACCACGACCAGCCATGTTAGTTGCAATAGTTACCCCCCCCGACTGACCAGCTTCGGCAATAATATCTGCTTCACGCGCATGCAATTTAGCATTCAGTACATTGTGTTTAATACCTTTTATTTTCAGCATTCGACTAAGCAATTCCGAAATCTCAACCGATGTTGTACCAACCAAAACTGGGCGTCCAGCTTTATTAAGTTTTATAATCTCGTCGCTTACCGCATTATATTTTTCTCGTTTGGTTTTAAAAACTAAATCTTCTTGGTCGTCGCGAACAATTTGTCTGTTCGTTGGAATTACCACAACCTCCAATTCGTAAATATCCCATAATTCTCCTGCTTCTGTCTCGGCAGTACCTGTCATTCCCGAGAGTTTGTGATACATTCTAAAGTAATTCTGAAGAGTAATTGTAGCAAATGTTTGTGTTGCAGCTTCTACTTTCACACGTTCTTTTGCTTCAATTGCTTGGTGTAATCCATCGGAATAACGACGACCTTCCATAATACGACCGGTCTGTTCATCAACAATTTTAACTTTATTGTCAATTACAACATACTCCACATCTTTTTCGAACATGGTGTATGCTTTAAACAACTGATTAATTGTATGAACTCGTTCAGATTTTACAGAATAATCGAGAAGCAATTTATCTTTTTCTCCTTGTAATTTTTCTGGAGACAAATCCGAATTTTCGAGGTCAACCATTTTACCTCCCATATCGGGCAGAATAAAAAACTCTTTATCCTCAAAATCTGTAGAAATTTCATCTATTCCTTTATCGGTTAATTCAACCGAATTCTGCTTCTCTTCAATAATAAAAAATAGAGGATCGGTAACAATATGCATATTTTTACTATTCTCTTGCATATACAAGTTTTCCGTTTTCTGTACAACGGATTTCATTCCCTCCTCGCTTAAAAATTTTATTATAGATTTATTTTTAGGCAGACCTTTATGTGCACGAAGAAGTAATAAACCACCTTCTTTTTTCTCATCAGAAGTAGCATTCTCTTTTGTTAAAAGCTTTTTTGCATCAATAAAAATACGGTTAACTATTTCTCGTTGCTTTTTATACAACTTTTCAATATAACCTTTCAATTCCTCAAACTGCTGATCTTCTCCTTTTGGCACCGGACCAGAAATAATTAAAGGTGTACGAGCATCATCAACTAAAACAGAATCAACTTCATCTACAATTGCATAATTAGGTTTTCGCTGAACCAAATCTTCAGGATTAATTGCCATGTTATCGCGCAAATAATCAAAGCCAAATTCGTTGTTTGTACCAAAAGTAACATCTGCCAAATAAGCTTTTCTACGAGCTTCTGAGTTTGGCTGGTGTTTGTCTATACAATCAACTGTTAAACCATGAAACTCATATATTGGCCCCATCCACTCGGCATCACGTTTAGAGAGATAATCGTTAACAGTAACAATATGAACCCCCTTGCGTGCCAGAGCATTCAAAAATACAGGTAAAGTAGCTGCTAATGTTTTTCCTTCACCCGTTGCCATCTCTGCAATATTCCCTTGGTTAAGCACAATACCACCAATTAGCTGAACATCATAATGAATCATGTTCCACGTAGTTTCTACTCCTCCAGCAATCCATTTATTTTTCCAAATGGCTTTATCTCCATTAATTATTATACTGTCGCGTGTGGTAGCTAAATCTTTATCTAAATCGGTAGCTATTACTTCAACATCTTCGTTGTCGAAAAAACGTTTTGCAGTTTCTTTAACCAATGCAAAAGCCGCAGGAAGAATTTCTGTTAAAATAGCTTCTGTTTTTTCTACAATTAGCTCCTCTAGCTTATCAATTTTTTCGTAAATTTTTTCGCTATCCTGAATTTCCGCAACCTCAACTTCTTTTTTGAGCTGTACAATTTCTTCGTTTTCTGCTTTTACATGATCTGTAATTACATCCTTTAATTTATCAGATTCTTCACGCAAACCATCGTTAGACAGTGTAGTTATCCGGTTATATTCCGTTTTTATTTTCTCAACTATTGGAGCAACTTCTTTTATGTCTCTTTCCGACTTATTTCCGAGAATTTTCCCCAGTATCTTGTTAATAAATGCCATTTCTATAATTAATAAATTCAATATTTTAAAACAGGTGCAAATGTAGTTAATTGTATAGCCTAAAAAAACTATCGTTTTAATTTTATGTTATTTGCGTAGAATAGATAATAAACAAGTATTATAAATTAATACTTGCTCTAAATTGAAATTTCAACTGTTCTATAATTATATTTTTCTGAAGCGAGATTGTTGCGAATACGTAATTTAAAAAAGTATAAATACTAGGTGAAGTTACACCTTGCATTTCCCACTACATGCAAGCCTAAGCTCGCTCAAAGTTATACCCTTTTAAACACTAAAAACCGGTTACAATTTACTTTACAGAAAACTTATAAATAGTTGTAGATTTTAAAGTCTCGCCTGGATTTAATAATGTTGATGGGAAATTAGGTTGATTTGGGCTATCAGGATAATGTTGTGTTTCTAAACAAAAACCTGTACGTTTTGTGTATGCTTTTCCAGAATTTCCAATTTCAGTACCTTTAAGGTGATTTCCAGTATAAAACTGCACACCCGGTTCGGTTGTAAAAACTTCCATGTATCTACCACTTTCAGGTTCGTATGCACTTGCACAAAATGCCAATTCGTCATTATTTTTATTAATAATGTAATTAAAATCATAACCAATTCCATAAACCAACATTTGGTTATCAGAGTCAATTCGTTCGCCAATTACGTGTGGAGTTGTAAAATCCAGATCTGTTCCTTTAATATCAACAATTTCTCCGGTGGGAATCATGGCAGCATCTACTGGAGTCGATTTATCAGCATCTATAACCAAAACATGATCTACAATTGTACCATTACCTTCTCCTCGTAAATTAAAGTAACTGTGGTTGGTAACGTTAATATGACATGGTTTGTCTGTGGTAACTTCGTAATCAATTTTCAACTCGTTATCATCTGTTAAAGTATAAATTACCTGTACTGTTTTATTACCTGGAAATCCAAAATCGCCATCAGCACTTTCCAAAGTAAAAACAGTAACATTCCCTGTTTTTTCATGATCCCAAGCTTTACGATACCAGCTGTTGGGGCCTGAATGTAAACAAGCATCTCCATTATTTACAGGGAAATTATAGGTTTCGTCGCCTATTGTAAAACTAGCATTTGCAATACGATTTGCAAAGGGACCAACCACCGCACCGTGGCTTGCACCGTATTGCTGATAATCTTCAATTGAGTTAAATCCTAGAACTACATCTGCAAACTCACCTTGTTTATCGGCAGCATAAATTGAAACAATTTTAGCACCATAATTAGTAAGAGTTACCGTCATTCCATTTTTATTTTCCATGGTAAAAATACGTGTAGTTTTACCTTCTACAACAGTTTCAAAATCAGCTTTTGAGTATGGCATTTGAATCTCTTTTTGTTGAGTTGATGAACATGCAGCAAAGACTGCAATTAGTAAAATAAGACTTAGGTTTTTCATATGTAAATATTTATTTTTATTAATATTATCAAAATTCAAAACAAGGAAATATCATCCTGTTTATCATATATTTTTGTTTCCAAAGATAACAAATCAATAATCAAAACTAATAAGAGATTAAACTTCTTGTAAATATTTCGATACTATTTTATAATTGTCGTTGATATTCTCGATATTGCGACTTTCTTTTGTAAAAAATAGAATATAATGGAGTCAATCAGAGAAATATATAAAGTAGGAAACGGTCCATCCAGCAGTCATACAATGGGACCCAAAAAGGCTGCAGAACGTTTTTTAGACAATAATAAAAAGGCAAATCGTTTTGAAGTAACATTGTACGGGAGTCTTGCTGCTACCGGAAAAGGACATTTAACAGATTTTGTAATTGAACAAGCACTAGAAGATTATGAGTTAGAAATAATTTGGAAACCAAAAGTTTTTTTGCCAAAGCATCCAAATGCTTTAAGTCTTAAAGCGTTTGATAAGGAAAACACTCTACTCGACGAATGGACTGCGTACAGTATTGGAGGAGGTTCTGTTACAGACGACTTCACTAAATCTGAAACGGTAAATATTTATCCTCACAAACATTTAGCTGAAATTTTGGAATGGTGTAACCAAAACGGGAAACAGCTTTGGGAATATGTTGAGGAGTTTGAAGGAAAAGAGATTTGGAGTTTTTTAGAGGAAATTTGGGAAGTAATGCAATCGGCTATAAAAAAAGGATTGAGTGAAGAAGGACCATTACCGGGAGGATTAAAACTTCCACGAAAAGCACAATCATTTTTTCAGAAAGGAAAGAGTTATGCAACTCCTTTTAAAAGACGCTCTCAGCTTTTTGCTTATGCATTAGCAGTTTCGGAAGTAAATGCATCTGGCGGAAAAATAGTTACTGCGCCAACTTGCGGTGCAAGTGGTGTTTTACCTGCTATATTATTGTATTCAAAAAAAATATATAAATCTGATAAAAATGCAATTTTAAAGGCACTGGCAACTGCTGGTTTAATTGGAAATATTGTAAAAACAAATGCTTCTATTTCTGGTGCCGAAGTGGGTTGCCAGGGTGAAGTAGGAACGGCATGTGCAATGGCATCTGGTGCTGCAACTCAACTTATGGGAGGAACAATTTATCAGGTAGAATACTCCGCAGAAATGGGAATAGAACACCACCTTGGATTAACCTGCGATCCGGTTGCCGGATTAGTGCAAATTCCTTGTATAGAACGAAATGCTTTTGCTGCAGAACGTGCAGTGTCGCATAATAATTACGCACTTTTAACAGATGGCAGGCACCGAATTAGTTTCGACGAAGTTGTAGAAACGATGTACAAAACCGGAATCGATCTACAAAGTCAATATCGCGAAACTTCGCTGGGAGGCTTGGCAAAATTTGATGCATTGCCAAAATGTTAGCTCTAATTGAATGATATTAAGTTTGTTGAAAATGGATTTTTTTGCAATTATAACTTACTAAATATTAAAATAAATAATCAAAAATATGAGAATAGAACACATCGCAATTCGGGTGAATGATTTGGAGGTAATGAAAGACTTCTATTCGAAATATTTCAACATGAAATGCGGTAACAAATACAAGAACCCCAAAAAGAAATTTGCTTCGTATTTTCTATCATTTGACAATTGAGCTAGGATTAAAATAACGATATAAAACCTAAAGTTAATAATTCATTTTTTCATAAATACCAGATTAAAAAACTAACATTTCTTTGCTAACTAATATCAAAAAAATACGATTTAAACAACTTTGGCAAGACGTTAAAGAGGCAATTTCTGGTACCGAGCGAGATTTTACTAAAACCAGTTTAGGAAGAGCGATATTTATTTTAGCAGTACCCATGGTTTTAGAAATGATAATGGAATCGGTATTTGCGGTAGTTGATATTTTCTTTGTTTCCAGACTTGGTTCTGATGCAGTTGCAACAGTTGGAATAACAGAATCGGTAATGACAGTTGTTTATGCAATTGGTGTTGGATTGGCAATGGCAACAACCGCTTTGGTTTCGCGTCGTATTGGCGAAAAGAAAAATAAACAGGCTGGAGTAGTTGCGTTTCAGGCAATTTTAATTGGTGCCATCATTTCAGTGTTAATAGCAATTCCAGGAATTATTTTTGCAAAACCATTTTTAAAAATAATGGGTGCAACCGATAAAATGGCTATGGAAGGTTTTCTCTTTCCTGCAATAATGTTTGGCGGAAACATAGTT
>DAOVTY010000061.1 GCA_030632865.1 Bacteroidota bacterium | reverse complement strand
TAATTTAGAACCAGCCTGCCCAACAATCTGTACACCTGCTACTTTTCCAGCAATGGCATTCTTAATGTTTGAGTCGCCAGAAATGTTTAATTGTTCTCCATCAACATCTTGAGCAGCGTAGGAAAGTGTTTTCTTTGCGCGAGTAATACCAAGTGCAGTCACAACAACTTCGTCGATACCGAAAACATCAGTTTCCATATTAATGCTAAAGTTGGTTTGCGAGCCAATTTCAACTTCATAATTTTTCATCCCAATGAAACTAAATACCAATGTTTTGGCATCTTCAGGAACTTTTAGGTCAAATGCACCATCAATGTTCGTGATTGTTCCAAGGGTAGAACCTTTAACAGATACAGAAACTCCGGGTATTGGTAGTGCATCCTCAGCCGAAGTTACCGTACCGGTAATACCCTTCGTTTGAGCATTTGCGACCAATGTTCCCATAAAAAGGAGAATCGATAAAAAAAGCGCAATTTTTTTCATAGAAATAGTTTTAAATTAATAATTAAACAGCTTTATATAAATAAATGATATTACAAATTATGGTATTAGAATTTAAGCATCCCCCAATGCAATTCTAACCATTAATAAGTAATTAGATAATTCACAACTTTTTCAAACTTTCAAATGTTAAAAAATATTAACAAGACAAATTTATGAAAAGAATTGAATTATCAAAAAAAATGATTTTTTTTTTTCATAATTATTATAGAATTCAGCATGTTGAGTAAGGAGTATTCTGTATTTATTTAAAATAATTTTATTTTAATGACTTTGAATTTTTAACATCAAAAAATGCGTAAAATGAATTTATGCTAAATATTTAATTATTTTTGTTCCTTAAACAATTAAACTTATTTGTATTCAGCCATGAAAAATTTCATTATTTTATTTTCTATTATTTTGCTTTCAGGTAATTTATATGCTCAAGATTTAAAATTAGCAATATTGCCAAGTGGTGCTCGAGTCGAGAGTACTACTATTATTGATGGTATAACAACTCATAGTTATTCTTCACACAACAAAATACCTATAAATGGGACTCCTTTTTTATTCGATGATTTTAAATCTGGAACTTTAGAATTGAAAGATGGTAAATCTTCGCAAGAAGTGCCATTAAGATATAATGTTTACAGAGACGTATTTGAAATTAAATATAACAGCGATACTTTAACTTTAAACAGACCTTTTGATGTTAAATATATTCACTTGGATAGTAAAATATTTTTTTATGATCTTTATTTTACGGAATCAGGAAGTGGAAAGCGAAATGGATATTTTGAAATTGTTATAGAGGGCAAACTTTCTCTTTATATGAAACGAAATAAAGACATGTCGTACGATAGTTTTGTTGCTACTTATAAAGGAGGTGGTGGAACCAAAGAGTATTATTATGTAGATAAAATTAGCTATTTCTGTAGAACAGATAATGGCGAACCTTTTTTATTTAGATCTTCTAAGAGTTTTTTAAATGGATTGACTGAAAATAAAAAGGAGATGAAAACTTTTATCAAAAGCAACAAGATAAAATTTAAGAAAAAAGATGATCTGGTTAGTTTAGTTGAATATTATAATTCTTTATAATAAATTCATTTTGCATTCTCTTTGAGAAATTTGGGTAAATATTTTTTATTTTAAATTTCTATTGGTTGGATAAAACAAGAGTCATAATTCTCGTGTAAATTCATTATTATACTATATAAAAATCACTTTATTAATACCTTAGCTTGATTATATTATAAAAAGATTTTGATATAAAATTATAGTCTGGTAATATTCCCAATCGTTCTAACAATTGTAGTTGAAAATACTTGACAATATAGTAACAGGCTGGGGCCATTAGGATTGTCATATTTTTTTTAGTTAGTGTTTTGTGTTGAGTGCGCAATGTGGCAGCAGTACAAACCGCGATTAAATAAGAAAGTATAAACCACCACTAAATAAAAGTAATAACCCCGGGGCTCCCCAAATTCCATCATAATTTTTTACAATTAGCTAACCAATATTTTCGAGTATTCAGTAAGGAAAATACAAGTTGGTTGAATAAAATAAATAAAATGTAAAGAAAACTTGACATTGTAGAAAATGTAAAGTATTTTTGACAAATTGAATAGTAAAGTTTACAAAAATGAGCATATTTAGTGTAATTATTTTTTTCGTTTATATGGGTTTGATAATTTACATAATTCCAAGGGCAGGACTGGGATTTGATTTAAATGAAGCACAATTAAGTTTATTACCGTACAGATTCAAATTAGTAGCTATTGCATGGTTTTTTGCTTCAGTGATTATCGCATTAATATTTTCAAATTCTATTGAAAAATGGGATGAATATTTGGTGTCGTGTATTAATTTATCATTTTTTGTATTAATATTTTCAAAACAAAAAAGTGAGGATGAATTCTCGACACTGATAAGATTTAAATCTTTTACATATTCTTTTGTCTCTTTTATTTCTATGGCTGGGGCTTTTGGCGCGGTTGGAATCAATCAAAGTGAATCTGGTTTCATTCTTAATAATTTGAATATTCATCTTTTAGTGGGAGTTTCAATGTTAATTGCTCTTCTCTACTTTTATGTTACTATTTATAAATTTTCAAAAGAAAATAAATAATGGAATTAAAATCAATACTAATTATAGCCGTGGCAATAATCTTTTTTGGGTTGATGGTTTGGATGTTCCATGGGAAATCGGAAAAAGAAGTATTTAAAAAATTAAAATTATTTCCGAGGTGGTTTAAATATTTGGGATTGGTTTTAATTGTAATATCTGCAACTGTGCCTTTTAGCTTTGATTTAAATTTATTGTATGATGGCAAGAATTATATTGGAGTGCAGGGAGCAAATTTAGGATTATTCCTTATCTGTTTTGCTCGCGATAAAATTGAGGATGAAATGACAAATTTAATTCGTTTGAAATCATTTTATAGAAGTGTAATATTCGGGTTTTTATATGTTATAGTAATGGATACCGGAAGTTATATTATGGGAAATAAGTTTAATGAAATGCCTGCTTATCAGTTAGTGTTTTATATAATGTCATTTTATATATTTAGTTATTATATAACCAAATCAAAAATTAGAAGTGATAAATAGGCTAAAAATAGAACGTGCCATAAAAAACCTCACCCAAGACGATTTGGCTAAATTAATTGGAGTCTCGCGACAAACAATTAACTCAATAGAAAAAGGCAGATATGTTCCATCAACAGTACTTGCCTTAAAAATTTCTAAAGTATTTGAAAAACCTGTGAATAATATTTTTGAGTTAGATGAATCAGATTAAGTATTTCTTTACTTACTACTTTGTACTATCTACTAACTACTTCTTCCTACTTCAATTGTAATTTTACGAAAACTGGCAAATGATCTGATGGGAAACGCTGCTCTTTCGCATCTGTTAATACAGCATATTTTAGAACTGTTATACCACTACTTACAAAAATATAGTCAATTCTTTTTTCCATGGGTGCATTCCAATCAAAACTTGTAAAAGTTCCAACTGGTCCGTAAGGTGGTGTTTCTGAAATATCGCGACTGTCGTCCAAGTATTTCTTTATTAGCGAAATTGGTAACTCTTCGGGAGCCAGATTAAAGTCGCCAGTTAAAATTACAGGTAAGTTATTTTTTTGTGTTAACTCTCTAATTTTATCACGTATTAAAATTGCCGAATTCTCTCGAGCCACTTCTCCTTTATGGTCGAAGTGTGTATTAAAAACAAAAAACTTTTTGCCTGTAACTTACGATTTAAATTTCCCCCATGTAACAAGTCTGTTACAAACGGCATCCCAACCTAATCCGGGTTTTTCGCAGTCTTCCGACAGCCAGAATTGCCCGTTTTCTTCTAAAATAAATTTCGATTTATTAAAGAAAATAGGGGAGAATTCACCCGTTTTTTTACCATCGTCTCTACCAACACCAAACCATTCGTAATCTGGTAAATTTTTATGAACATCGGTAATTTGTTCGTAAAGAGCTTCTTGCAGCCCAAAAATGTCGGCATCATGAAATTGTAATAATTCGGTAACCATTTCTACTCGGTTTGGCCACGCGTTTACTCCATCATTTGGAGTGTTATATCTTATGTTAAAACTTACAATATTCATTTGCTGTGCAAATAGCATTGCCGGAGCAATAATTAAAAATACCATTATTAATTTCTTCATTCTGTGCAAATATAATTAGGTTCTAATGTGTCTACTATCATATCATCTTTAATTACAGTGTAGCGAGTTTCTCCTTTATCTAGCACTACAAAATTGTAAGAAAAATCAATAATCTCATCAAAATATTTTGTCATTGGTTTATTGGCAATTTCGTGGCCACCACCACAGGTTGTATGTAACCAGCACGGAACTTCTAGTTTCTCCATTTTATTTGCAATTGTTTGAGAGCCGTGTAAAATAAGGTATCCTGGTTTATCTTTATCGCAATAATGGTGAGGGGCAGTTCCGTATGGAACTAAATTGTCATCAGTTCCGTGAAATAACAATGAGGGAATTGCAGATTCGTCGTAAATTACTGTCGTATCAGGAATTGCACCAGCCATACTAATTACTCCGGCGTACGACACTGGGCCAGAGTCGAGGCCATAACAATAAGGAGGTTGGTCTGCCGTGTTTAAAACTGCTTCGGCACCGGCACTGCTACCTGCAATTATGATTTTTTGTGGGTCGATGGCAAACTGTTCTCTATTTTCAATCAAGAAAAAAGTGGCATCCTGCAAATCTTCAACGGCAGCATAAAAAGTATTTAATTTATCTTCTGCAGGGCAATCGCATCCAAACCCTTCAGGCTTTCCTTTTCTTGTTAAACGATACGAAATTGAAACAACTACATAACCGTAACCTGCAATGTTGTTGCAAAATTCTTTAATTCCTTCTCGGTCTCTTGTACCTTTACTAAAGCCTCCGCCATGTACATAAATTAATGTTGGTCTTTTTAGTTCAGAATCAAATTCAGGGAGGTAAATATCCAAATCTAGGTTTTCTCCCTCTTTAGTAGAATAGGTATATGTTTCTGCTAAAATTTCGTCGAATGATTGTTCTAGATATCGAACTTGAGAAAGCGCAACAAAAGTAAGAATAAGTAATACAGGTGTAAAAAATAATTTTTTTAACATTAATATTAATTTTGGGCGAATATAGTTATAAAGTTTGTTTGAAAAAAAGAAGAAGGAACTCACAATTAATTCTATCAATATAAGTCTAAAAAAAAACTGAATTTTTACCATTGAATAATTTATGAACCCATATTTTTTTTACTAAAATAGTTATAATTACAAACTATCAGTATTTTATGTATTTGTAATTCAAAATTGCTATCCCTTTACAGTATGCCTGTTTCATTCCAATTATCAATTAAAAAACATCTTTAATTCATTTGTTTTCAAAAAATATTTAGTGGAATTATAAGAAATATCATTTTGAGTGTATTTGTCAGTTAATTTTATAGAATCATTTGGAAGACCCGGTTTTAATCCAAACTAGATAATTGAAAAGGGAGATGTAGATTTAATACTTTTTATCGTTAATATTGTTATATTGTTAGTGTGTGGTTTACTTGCAGTATTTATTGCCAAAATATTAAAATTGGATTGAATAAAAGTAAACGGCAAATAATAATTTGATATACTAAACCTTAAAATCTTTCTAAAAGAATAAAATATGAAAAAAATTATTTTGTTTACAACGATTACAATTCTAGTGATTGGAATTTTTAATGTAAAAAGCTATGCTCAAAATCAAAAAAAAGATAAAACAATTCAGTTGTTTAATGGGGAAAATTTAGAAGGTTGGTACACTTTTTTAAAAGATCGGGGGCGCGACAATGACCCACTAAATGTTTTTATGGTTGAAGATGGAGTAATCAGAATTTCTGGCGAAGAGTGGGGGTGTATTACAACAAACGAAGAATATGAAAATTATAAACTTGTTACAGAGTTTAAATGGGGCAAAATAGTATTTGACCCGAGGTTGGATAAAGCACGCGATAGTGGAATACTTTTGCATTCTCAGGGAGAAGATGGAAGTTCGGGTGGGATTTGGATTAATTCAATAGAGTGCCAAATAATTGAAGGTGGTACAGGCGATTTTATTGTTGTTGGAGATGGAAGCGATAAATTTCAGATTACAAGCACGGTAGCTTCAGAAAAACAGGGAAACTCTTTTGTTTTTGATCCAAACGGAAACATTGAGACAATTAATAAAGGCCGCATAAATTGGTTAAACCGCGATCCAAAATGGAATGATATTCTTGGATTTAGAGGTGAAAATGATGTTGAAAATCCATTAGGTGAGTGGAATATTTTGGAGTGTATTGTAGATAAAGGAGAAATTACCATATTTTTAAATGGTATTTTAATAAACAAAGCCACTGATGTAAAACCAGAAAAAGGTAGAATTCAAATACAGTCGGAAAGTGCTGAAATATTTTTCAGGAAAGTTGAGTTGACACCACTTTCTATAAAATAAGTTTCTTCTTTTTTTACTGCAATTTTTTCATCATTTAAAAACCTATTCTAAAATGAAACATAAACTGCTAATTCTCTCAATTACAATATTTTATATTTTAATAGGCTGTAATATTAAGCACGAAAATAACCGAATTAAACCTTGGGATGAAAACTCCTGGTATTGGCAATATAAAGACGAACCAATAATGTTACTTGGCGCAAGCAGTGACGATAATCTGTTTCAATGGCCGAAAGAAATATTGATTCCGCATTTAGATTCTATGAAAAGTGTAGGTGCAAACTATGTACGAAACACAATGAGCGACCGGCAAGACAAAGGATTTGAATTGTATCCTTTTATACAATTAGAAAATGGGAAATACAACCTCGATAAATTAAATGAAGATTATTACAATCGTTTCGAATTTTTCTTGCAAGAAACAAAAAAGCGTAATATTATTGTTCAGATTGAAGTCTGGGACAGATTTGATTATGCCCGTAATCATTGGCCAATTCATCCATTTAATCCTAAAAATAATATAAATTATACTTCAGAAGAATCTGGACTTGATTTGGAATATCCTGATCATCCGGGGCAAAACAGGCAACCCTTTTTCTTTACTACGCCAAAGCAGAGAGACAATGAATTGCTGTTGAAATATCAGAAAAGCAGAGTTGAAAAAATGCTGGAGATTTCGTTAAAGTATGATAATGTTTTGTATTGCATGGATAATGAAACTTCGGGAGAAGAAGAGTGGGCAATTTTTTGGTCTGAATTAATTTTAAATAAAGCGAAAGAAGCCGGAAAAGAGATTTGTGTTACCGAAATGTGGGATAGTTGGGATTTAACTTCCAAGCAACATAAACGTACATTCGATAATCCGGAGCGTTATATTTTTTGCGATGTCTCGCAAAATAACCAGCAAAAAGGGCAGGTTCATTGGGATAATTTTCAGTGGGTTAAAAGTTATCTTTCTACGTATCCACGACCGTTAAATACTGTAAAAACTTATGGTTTAGATGGTGGTCGCCATGGAAATACAAAGAATGCATTGGAACGTTGGTGGAGACATGTAATTGGTGGAGTGGCTTCGGCACGCTTTCATCGTCCTGATTCAGGTTTGGGGCTTTCGGAATTGTCGATGAATTGTGTAAAAGTTGCCCGTGAAATTGAAGCGACTGCAAAGTTTTGGGAACTGCAACCTGGAAATGATTTGCTTTCTGACAGAGATGAAAATGAGGTTTATCTTACCTCTAAACCTGGAGAAACATATGTATTGTTTTTTACCGATGGCGGAGAAGTTGGATTAAATTTAACCGAATTTAATAATGAATTCAATTTGAAATGGTTTAATATTAGAAACGGTGAAATGTTTTCCGAAAATAAAATTAAAGGGGGCAAAATTGTAAATTTATCTCCTCCTGGAGAGTTGGAATGGATTGCCTTAATTACATCAAAATAAATTGTCTTAATTTTTTTAAGGTTCACAACACAATCCCAAAATATGTTTATAAATTACAATAAGTTGCTTATTGTAATTTATAAATTAAATCTCTCTCAATATCCAAATCAACAGGGTTTGCTCTTACAATTATTTTGGTCGCATAATTATTAAGAATTTTAGACCTTTCAGTTTCTGAAGTATTACTTCTAATTATCATCTGCTCCAAAGTAAACCAAGTATTAAATTGTCCTGTAAGAAAATTGTAATCATCAGCAATTAATTCACCATCCAGCTTATAAATTTTATCCGTTAAAACTTCAACAAATGTTTTTACCCCAATAGAATTTCTATCTAAACCATAATTTCTGTGTCGTATAAATTCTATTAAGTGTCCGGATATTTCACTTCTACTTTCACCCTCAATTTTATGGTTTTCACTGATGCTCATAATTCCGGTTAATAATTTTACATTTTTATTAAAAGTCTCGTTTTTCGATATTTTAATTCTTCCTTCATCATCAATTATATGTTCTATAATTGGAGAATTATTCGGAAGTGGAGTAATACTTTTAATTTCAATTGTTGCAGATTCTAATCCCGGAGAACTAACTGTTACTATTATCGTACCGGCTTTATTTGTTGAGCGGATTAAGTTACAAACAGGCACAACTGTATAACCGGTTCCTTCCCATTCTTCAAATTTTATTATATCCGATTTGTATATTTGGGCGCCCACTAAATTAGCAGGTCCTTCCACTTTCCAGTTAAGTGTATTTTTGGCATCAAAAACTTCATTTCCATTTTTATCCAGAATATTTGCTTTTATGATTGCTATTCCACTTCGGTCTGCAGTAATTGATTTTTGGTCTGTTTCAAGTGTTAGCTTTTTGGCTTGGCCGGGCATTGCAACAACATGTTCTACTTGTTCTCCATTTTTAATTCCAATTAATTTTAAATCTCCGTTTTCAACTATTACATTTTCATAATCGAGTGTAAAGAAATTTTCCCTTTTTGGATTCTTTTTTCCCAAAGATTTTCCGTTTGCGAAAAGCTCAATCTCATCGCAATTTGAATCTATAGTAATAGTTTTTGTTTGACCCAGATATTGTTCTCTCCAGAAATGTGGATGAATAAAAACTGTTGGAATATCAGTATGCAATGCTTTTGTTAGCCAATAAACATATTTGGGCTGCCTGTACATGTCAACCCAACCTTTTGGGTTTATATGTTTTAGAATGCAATTTTTGTATTCGCGGTCGGCACCATGATCTTCGTAAAGCCATGCGTTACAATTGTCTCCAAGCACGCCTCTAACACTTCCTCCTTTAATTATGGCCATGTCGTGTTGCCATGTTTCATTGCTAGTATGTTGACCATCTTCTGGTGTTGAAGTAAAACCTTCCGGAGCATCATCTTCGTCAAACCAACCCCGAACTGTTACTCGAAGTAAACTTTCCATATCAAGGTTATTGTGGTCGTGTGTTACGAAATCTCCACTTCCGTCATCACATTTTCTGGCATGAATTATTCGTGTGGTATCTTCTTCCCATACCCATTTTGAATCGGCAGCATCGGTAGTTTCATTACCAACACTCCAGAAAAATATAGATGGGTGATTCCTGTCGCGACGAACCATTTCAAGAACATTTTGTTTTTGTACTTCCTCGTCAAAGTCTATGCTTTTGATATTTGGTACTTCTTCAACCATTATTATTCCGATTGAGTCGGCCAGATGATATAAATATTTATCGTTGGGATAGTGAGTTAGGCGCATGAAATTATGACCGAGGTTGTATTTAATATCTTCCAAATCCATTTTGGCAATCCACTTAGGGTGAGCATCTCCAAGCCATGGATATTCCTGATGGCGATTGGTTCCTTTAATATTAATTTCTTCTCCGTTTACAAAAAGGCTGTTTTTTTCATAATCCCAATCATAAAAACGTAATCCCAACGGATTAATAATTTGGTCAGTCAGTTTATTGCTCATATAAACTGAAGAAACTACTTTATACAACACTGGAGATTCTGGCGACCATAATAATGGATTTTGAATAATGTCTGAATTTAATTCGCATTCCCAAATAGAACCAGCATCAATTTTCTTGCTGTTTTCAATAGTTGTAATTAATTCACTTTTAGGCGAGAATATTTTATGAACGACTTTAGCTTCTATCGTTTTAGAATAATCATTTTTGACGAAAGATTTTACACTTACACTGGCTTCTTTATTCGAGACTTTTGGTGTTGTAATAAAAACTCCACCATCGTGTTTGTATGAGCCCTGATATGGAAAATGCAATTTGTTTTTTGCAACAATTCTTACATCGCGATAAATTCCGCTGTAAACGTCCCAGTTTCCAGCCGTCATTGGAGGAATTCGATATTCATCATTTCGTCTTCCGTTAACTGCAACCACCAAAATATTATCGTTTTCCCAATCAATAAATTCAGTTAAGTCGAAATAAAATGAGGTATATCCTCCTTTGTGATCACCTACAAGTTTGCCATTTAAGTAAACCTTGCAGTATTTTTGAACACCATCGAATTCAACAATTATCTGTTTATCAATCTGGCTATTTTCAACTTTGAAAGTTTTACGGTAAATACCCCAGCCATACCACCAGTATGTATCATCTTTTTCCGATGGATATTTAATAAACGGATGAATATCACCGGTAGTCTCATAAGTTGACCAAGTGTGTGGTAATCCAATTGCCGACCATTTATCGTCATTAATGTCAGGCGAAATATGCTTTTCTCTAAGTGTTGGATCAGGAAAATAGTTGAACACCCAATTCGAATTAATAGTTTTAATAATACGGGGGCTAACCTCAGAATCCTTTTGATTGCAGGAATTAAAAGAAAATAGGATTATTAATATCAGGCTAAATATAAAAAATAGTCTTTGATAAGAATTGCTCATTTTGAATTAGGTTTAGTTTAGTTAAAAATTGTAATTAATGATTGTAAAAGTAATTATTTATTGTCTAAATTCGAAACTCTTAAATTATTAATCTAAACCAATGAATAAAAGATTTCTTCATTCAATAAAAATATTTTTTGGCTTACTCATTATTTTAATGAGTTTCTCTTTTTGTAATCAAAAGAAAGGTGGAAATAAAATTTCCGATAAGTTAGAATCTGGAGTTCCATATTTGGTTGGTA
Organism: Bacteroidota bacterium; assembly: GCA_030632865.1. Lineage (GTDB taxonomy): Bacteria > Bacteroidota > Bacteroidia > Bacteroidales > Prolixibacteraceae > Draconibacterium. The sequence goes on along the minus strand of DAOVTY010000061.1, from coordinate 2,481 downwards.
CGACTGATTACAATACATCTTTTAGTTACTACAACACAACGCCAGAAAGTCCTGATGGAAGCAAAATTGCCTATACAAAATTTCTTTCTTCGCCAAAAAATGATCGCTCAGAGAAAGTTCCTGCAGAAATTTGGGTTTGTAATGCCGATTTAACAGGTCATGAAAAGGTGACTGATTTAAATGATATGGCGGTTCATAATGGAGCTCGCGTGCAGTGGTTAGACAATTATTCTTTTGCTTATGAAGATGACTCTATTCGTGCAATAAATTTGGAAGGCTTGCATTTAATAAAAGCGGTAAAAGGAAAACTAGGACACGAAACTTTTCAGGGTAAAATACTTTATTCTGCTGATGATACAGAAACTCATCTTTCCACTATTTATGAGTACGATATTCAAAATAAACAAATTAGTAAATTAGGAGATGTTATGGATTTTAAGGAAATCACCAGCCTTTATCCTTCAGATAATTTAAGGGAAGTTTCCGATTTTAATATTTTACATCTTCAATATAATGGTGACGGAAAAAAAATAGCTTTCAGATTGGATATTGGACCAAAAAATGAAAAATACAAGCAATTGGTAGTTATGAATGCGGATGGAACTGATATTCGATATTTTGGCCCCAAACCCATGCATTTTAGTTGGTTTGATAATGAAAGTATTATGGCCCATGATAATCAGATTGATGATAATATGCCAAACGACAAAAGAGCGAGACGTTGGGATTTGGAACGAAATGTTATTGAAACTTTATCCGGAACAGGCAATCATTTGGGAGCCTCGCCTAATAGAGAATTTTATGCATCCGAATCATGGTATGGCAAAAACCCCGTGATATTTAGTATTTACAAACGGGGTCAGACTGAAGCGTTTTGGCAAGATACTATTTCGCAAGATCATCATACAATGTGGAAATTAGCTTACCATGCAAATCCTTCTTTTTCACGCGATAGTAAAAGAGTGTATTACAATAAATGTGTTGCTCCCGGGAAAGTGTATGGTTATATGGTAATTTTACCTGTAGAATAATTTATTATTCTCCAAGTTTTTCAAACAAATCCCTGAAAATTGCGTCGCGATTTAACAAAGTTGCCATTCTTATAAAATGCCTCGAATGATTTACACTAAAAGTTACTTGATCGGTAAGAATGGGACTGTGAACCAAATCTGTTGCAACCCACGAAGGGTTTACAAGCCATGCAATTGCAGAAACATCCCAAATTACTTTCGACCACGCTTTTTTTCCTCCACTATATTCAACTACAATGTTGTATAAATAATCAGACAATTCATTTTTCCCTTCTAAATAAAATTTCAACTCAGGAATTGTAGTGTGCAAATGCGATACTACCGGAGTGCAAGGCATTATTACAAGTGGAACTCCCGAATTAAAAACCACTTGTGCAGCTAATACATCCTGTTTTAGGTTAAACTCCATTTGATGTGGCCAGTTTAAACTGTTTCCTCCCAACCAAACTACAATAATATTTTTAATAATTTTTGGCTCAATTAATATCGCCGAAGCAATATTGGTAATGCACCCAATTGGAACAACATAAAGCGGATCTTCCGGACTGCTTTTCATTGCTCTTTGTATTAGGTCTTTTGTTGCATCACTTTCGATAGGTTTTGTTATGTCATGCAAATATGAATTTGAACCTTTAAAAGCTAACCCTTCGGAAGACTTACCCATTAATTTAAAAAGACGTAAAATTTCTTCGTAGCTTTTTTCCATTCCATCTTCAGGGCTTTCGGAGCGGTTGTTTTTAAATGGTGCTGCGTAAACAGCTTGCAAATCAATCTTCTCTGGAGAAAGTAATGCGTATGCCAATGCAAATTGGTCGTCAACTTCGTTGTAAGTGTCGGTATCTAAAATCATACGAATTTTCCCGGTTGGTGGCGTAAGTTGATTTAACCTGAATGATTCATCAAGTTTTGGATAGTTTTGACCGTTTAAACTTAAAATGGTGAAAATTAATACAAATGTTAAAATCGGTTTAGTTTTCATAATTGTAAATTGTTAAAACTGTTTCATATAATCTAGAAAAGCTTTTGCAGTTTTGTCCATGTTTTCCATAGAGCCTCCTCCATCTAAAACTTCACACATTTCGTACACTACCCATCCTTGATAACCAATTTCTTTTAATGTTTCGAACCAAATTTTGTAGTCTATAATCCCTTTTCCCATTGGAACCGCGCGCATTGCAGGTTGCTCGGCTTTGTAGTTTGTTAAATGATTTACGTAACTATATCGAGGATGTGCAATATAATCTGCAGCAATAGTATTCACAATAAAAGGTTCCATTTTTAAAATAGACTCACGCAGTTCTTCAGAAGATAATCCTTCAAGTACTGGCGACCATGCATCCCAACCAGCCATAACATTTGGCATATTAACTTCTCTTAATAGCCAACTCATTGCATCGTGGTGGAGTGCAATATCGTGGTGGTTTTGAACTGCCAGTGTAACACCGTGTTC
>DAOVTY010000078.1 GCA_030632865.1 Bacteroidota bacterium | reverse complement strand
TTTATTCTGTTTGTTTCTGCGTCGATTGAAAAGTTAATTGAAGTTTGAAAGTCTGTTTTTTCTAGATTAGTATTTCCAAATATTGCTCCGGTAAAATCACAATTGTTAAATATTGATCCCGATAAATCGGTTTCGGTAAAATCTACTTCGTGCAAACTACACTCTTTAAAGTATGTATTTTTTATTTTTAGCTGATAAAAGTTAGATAGATTTAACTGGCAGCTAATAAACCTGAATTGCAATAGAAAGGGATTGCATGCATCAAATTGCAATCCAATTAATTTGCATCTTTCAAACTCCACATTTTTAAAGGCTGTGTTTGTAGTTTTTGCATTGCTTAAATCGCACTCTATAAAAACACACTCTTCAAAATTAAAGTTAGACAAATTGGTTTCAGCAAAATTGCAATTTTTGAAAGTACAGTTTTCGTATTCGCATATTTGTAACTGTTTCTCTGTAAAATTTTGATTGCTGAATTTTTGATCGTGAATGTATGTTTTTCTCATTTTCCCGGTTAGTTATCGGGTTGCTATGGTATTCCCATATTTTTACTCCTGAAAATTCATAGGGATAAAAAACAATAAAGTTTTCATCCCTATGATTACATTATATCATTACCTATCTTCTGGAAGACCGTATGTATCTACAACAAAGTCGAGATCTTTGTCTCCTCTTCCACTTAAATTAATTAGAATTGATTTTTGTGGATTCTTCGTAGCCAATTTCATTGCATAAGCAACAGCATGAGCACTTTCTAAAGCAGGAATAATTCCTTCCAAACGACTCAATTCAAAAAAGGCATCTATAGTTTCTTCGTCATTTGCCACTTCGTAATTTACTCTTTCCATGTCTTTTAGCATACTGTGTTCCGGGCCAACAGACGGGTAATCTAATCCACTGGCTACAGAATATACCGGATCTGGTTCTCCTTTTTCGTCTTGTAAAAGATAACTTTTAAAACCGTGTAAAACACCTGGTTTTCCATAAGTTAGTGTGCTTGCATGATCACCTTTTTTATTTGAAATTCCACCTGGTTCTACTCCATGTAGTTTAACTTCTTTGTTCTCTATATAACCCGAAAAAATTCCCATAGCATTACTTCCTCCACCAACACATGCTACAACATGATCTGGTTCCTCTCCTGTCATTTCAAAAAACTGAGCTTGAGCTTCAATACCTACAACACGCTGAAAGTCTCTCACCATCATTGGGAACGGATGTGGGCCGACAACAGACCCAATACAATAAAGAGTGGTGGCAGTGTCTTTTAAATAAGCACCAAATGCTGAATCGACAGCTTCTTTTAGTGTTTTTAAACCATGAGTTACCGGTACAACAGTTGCACCTAAAATTTTCATCCGAACCACATTCGGATGTTCTTTTGCAATATCAACTTCACCCATGTGTATTTCGCATTCCAATCCAAAATAGGCCGCTGCTGTTGCCAATGCAACTCCATGTTGACCCGCTCCGGTTTCTGCTATTAGTTTCTTTTTCCCCAAATGCTTGGCTAATAATGCTTCTCCCATGCAATGGTTAAGTTTATGCGCCCCGGTATGGTTTAAATCTTCTCTTTTTAGGTAAATTCGCCCACCATATTTAGCCGATAAATTTTGGCAAAAATAAACAGGAGTTGGTCTTCCCTGAAAATGTTTTCGAATACTTCTTAATTCAGAAATAAAATTATGCGATTTACTGATTGAATGGTAAGCATCGGTAATTCTATTCATCTCCTCTATTAAATCGGGAGGTAAAAATGCGCCGCCATATTCTTTGAAAAATCCATTGGCATCAGGATATTGTTTAAAATAATTTTTCATTTTATTTGAATTTATTTAGTGTGTAAATTTTTTGTGTTGAGTAAATTTTTAATCGAATAAAATTAGTATTGTTTTAAATTTTACATGAATTATTGTTTAATTCTGTATAATCAATAAACTGAAAAATATGTTGTAGATATTTCTCTAATAATTTTATCTCGAACGCCGCTGTTTAGGCGCACTGCTTCCTTTCTGCTTTCGACGCCAGTTATTGTTGCTGTTGCCTTCCCCATGTCTATGTTTCTGTCTTGGGTGTCTCCTCTCTTTTTGCTGCTGTGCAGGTTTTTTAGACAATTCTTCTTCTGCATCTTTTAAAAATGGATGGTCATCAATAATCGAAATTCTCTGTTTAATTAATTTCTGAATATCACGTAAATATGGTTTTTCATCAACATCGCAAAACGACAAAGCAATACCGCTTGAATCTGCTCTGCCCGTTCTTCCAATTCGGTGAACATAAGTTTCTGCAATGTTTGGAAGGTCGAAATTTATTACCAGCGAGAGCTCTTTAACATCAATTCCACGAGCAGCAATATCTGTTGCAATAAGAACTTTTGTCTCTCCACTTTTGAAATTAGTTAATGCTCGTTGTCTTGCTCCTTGTGATTTATTTCCATGAATTGCTTCTGCAATTATTCCTGCCCTTTTTAGAAACTTGACAATTTTATCAGCACCATATTTAGTACGAGAAAAAACCAATGTAGATTCGTAATTTTCGGTTTTAAGTATATGAGATAGCAATTTTGGTTTGTTACGTTTGCTAACAAAATATATTGCCTGCTCTACTTTTTCGGCAGTTGTTTGCTCTGGCTTTATAGTTACTTTTTCGGGGTTGCCTCCTAATATTTTATGCGATAGTTGTACAATGTCTAACGGCATGGTTGCCGAAAAGAAAAGCGATTGTCGTTTTGCAGGCAACTTTGCAATAACCTTTTTAATATCGTGTATAAAACCCATATCCAACATTCTGTCGGCTTCGTCTAAAACAAAATACTCAACATTTTTCAACGAAATAAAACCTTGGTTCATCAAGTCGAGAAGTCGTCCGGGAGTGGCAATCAAAACATCAACTCCTCTGCGAAGTGCTTCTGTTTGTGCACCTTGTTTTACACCGCCAAAAACAACTGTGTTTTTTATTCCTGTATATTTCCCGTATTTCGTAAAACTCTCTTCAATTTGTATTGCCAACTCGCGGGTTGGAGTAATAATCAACGATTTAATTTTTCTAAATCCCTTGTCTCGATTATGGTCGTTGTAAATATGTTGTAAAATTGGAATGGCAAATGCAGCCGTTTTTCCGGTCCCTGTTTGTGCACAACCAAGTAAATCTTTTCGTTTTAGTAAACTGGGAATAGATTTTTCCTGAATAGGAGTTGGCTGCGTGTAACCCTCTTCATCTAGTGCTCTTAAAATGGGGTCTATTAATTGTAATTCTTTGAATGTCATATAAATGAATAAATAAAGGTACAAAGTAAGGTAATTGTTTCGAGATATTTGGGAATTTGATGAAATGTGGGTTGAATGCTAAGTAAATGTTGCCAAAATTAGTTGAATTTTGAAATAAATTCTACTTCTGAAATTTAAAAGTACTTTTGCAGCGAATTGAAAAATAATTGTTTTGAAAAAATTTGAGGAACTGGGAGTCAGTAAAAACTTTGTGAAGGGATTGGATGAACTTGGTATAATTACACCTACCGAGATTCAAAATAAAGTAATTCCGATATTAATAAATTCGAACACCGATCTTGTTGGGCAAGCACAAACAGGTACTGGTAAAACAGCGGCCTTCGGTTTGCCTCTGCTTCATAAAGTTAACCCGGGGCAAAATAAAGTGCAAGGTTTAATTCTTTGTCCTACCCGTGAATTGGGTCAGCAAATTGCAAAACAGTTGTTTAAGTTTACTAAATATTCAACAAAAATATTTACAGAAGCTGTGTATGGTGGAGCCCCGATTGAAATGCAAATTAATGCGTTGGACAGACCAACTCATATTGTTGTTGCAACGCCGGGCAGACTTATTGATTTGGTGAAAAGAAAAGCCGTTGATTTGAGCAATGTAAAAACGGTAATTTTAGACGAGGCCGATGAAATGTTGAGTATGGGCTTTAAAAGCGAACTGGATGAAATTCTTGGTTTTTTAAAATCTGCTGAGAATAAATGGCTTTTTTCGGCTACAATGCCACATGGAATAAAGCAGATTGTTAACGAACATTTATCTGATGATGCAACCCGAATTGAGGTGAGTAGTAAAAATGTTGTGAATAAAAATATTGAACATCAATATCTTATTTGCGAAGAGCGCGACAAACTACATGCGCTAACGCAATTTTTGAAAACAGAAGGTACTAACCGAGGCGTAATTTTTTGCAGAACCAAGGCAACTGCTAAAAAACTGTCTTTACAACTGGTTGCAAAAAATATTGCTGCTGGCGCAATTCATGGTGATTTAATGCAAAAAGAACGCGACAAAGTAATGCGGGCTTTTAAAAATAAAAATTTGAGATTGCTAGTTGCTACTGACCTTGCAGCAAGAGGTTTAGATATTGAAGCACTGTCGTTTGTGGTGCATTACCAACTGCCCGATAAAGATGAATATTATACCCATCGTAGTGGAAGAACCGCGCGTGCCGGAAGAACTGGAATATCGCTTTGTTTAGTATCTACACCAGAAATGAAACAGTTAAATTTTTACGAAAAAACATTAGGTATCTCTTTTCAGCAAATTAGGCAGGGAAATTAATAGAAGTTCCCTTAAATCTCAATAAAAAAGGTGGTTCCTTCTTCTTGTGAACTTTCAAACCAAACTTTACCTTTTAAGTAATTTTCTCCAAATAATTTCATGCTGTAGGTTCCTAATCCGCGCCCAGTCCCCTTTGTGGAAAACTTTCGTTTAAATATTTTGATTTGAATCTCAGGCTTAATAAAATTGCTGTTATGAACTGAAAATAGAACTGATTTATTTTTTGATTCGCAACACAGAGTAATTTGAGTTTTCGGATTGTAAGTATCTAACGCATTTATAATCATATTTCCAATTACGCGCCTAAGTAAAACCGGGTCGGTGTTTAATTTTATATTCTCCGAATTTTTATCTATTACAATTAATTTGTCTTTACTTAAGTCGTTCTTGTTATACAATTCTTTTAAATCGTTTAATACTGCAAGCGACGAGATATTCTGTAAATCGGGGGTTAATACACCGAGTTCAGCGTAACTGAGCTGTTGCTGCATCTGAATTTCTTCAACTAAATTATCGGCAGCCTTACTAATTGTGTTTACAATTTTTACAATTTCTTTTGGGTTTTCAATCTCTTTTAGAACCGTCGATAGCCCTGATATCCCACCAGCACTATTTAATATATCGTGAAAGAAAACACGTTCCAGTGCCTCTCTTCTTTTTTCATCGCTAATATCAATTATTGCAAAAACTGTTAACGATTGATTATTATATTCGTAAGGTGTGGCAGAAACTCGTAATTCTAAATTATCATTATCACGGGTTGAAATCTGACATTCTTTTGTGGATTGTTCGCCTTGTTTCGATTCTACAATTGCTTTGGCTGCCCCACAGCTCCTGCAAAAATCAGTTGTGCCGCATCCGGCTTCTGTTAAATATGCATACTCACAATTTAAAACTTCTCCGGGGCGTTTCCCTAACACCAATTTAAAATCAGAGAATCCACAAAAATCTAAATATGGTTTATTAGCATAAACTATTTGCCTCTCTTCGTTTAATATTAGTAGCATTTGAGAGACTGAATCAATTAAGTCTTTTAAAATTTTATTATCGGCTAGTAAACCAGACTGTTTTTTAATTTCAGTCTGAGATAGTCTCTCGGCAGGCAGGAAATTTGTAATTATTGGTTTCTTAAACATTAAGGGTATCTTTTATCGCACAAAGATAAGTTGGCTTTTTATATAAAAAAATATATATATCTATATATTACACTATTACTAATATGATAATCTCTTTTCCTTGAAATTTGAATTTATCGCCTACTTTTCTGTTGTTAATTAATTTCCCAATTGGCGATACCAAAGAAATGGAATAATAAATTGCGTTTGCAACTTCTATTTTACCAATTCCGATGGCAATAAAATAATTTCCGTTTGTCGTAGTAACTAAACTTCCCAAAGTAATTATGTCGTTTTTTTTATGAATGTTTATTTGCGATAAATCATTTTTTGTATTCAGAGTTTTGTTTAATAGCATCCTGCTTTTTTCCCGTTCAAAATTCAGCATTGTACGTCCTGTTTCATATTTGTCGCCCGAGCTGCATTTAGTTTCATTATCGCGCGACTCTCTTGCATATTCAATTGCTTGCTTTGTAGATTCAATCCGCTGGTCTATAATTTTCATTATTTGGGTGAGGATTTGTTCTTTTATATTTGTTGTTTTGTTCATTATACTACTTCTCGAGATATTTATAATTAAACTTTAAAAATAATATTTTTTAGCTAATTGCAAACAGCTACTTCTAATACAATCTCGATTTTAATCAACTTTGAAATCTATTTTTTTATAGCTAAAATATTGATTAATGAAATAAGAAAGAGCCAACTTTTGTATGTTGACTCTTGATAATTGGGGAATGCATTTATAATATTTGATTTGAGGAAATTTCTAATAAGTTAATTTTGTGTATCAGGTATCATTGCTGAAAGTCTGTTTAGTACATCAGTATAATGGTCAACCATTTCTTGAGCAAGTTCAGCACTTGGGTTTTCAAACATCTCTTCCAGATATGGGAATTGCCCTAGGTTAAGATTAGGATTGTTAATTGCAGCATATTCTTTAATTTTCATCAATGCTTCATCTAAAGTTTCATATTCCAATGCACCACTTTTTTGCGCTATAATATTGGGAATGGTTTGTGATGAACTAATTTGGTTTGCAGCATGATTTGAACTGCCAGTTAAAGCATAAAGCTGAGGCTCATAATTTGGATTTACTTCATTTAATGCTATTTGCATTTGGTTCAGCATCGATTGCATATTTTCAATTACTCCTGCCAAATCGTTAGAATTTATTCCAACAGCAGTATTTACTAATGAAAATAATTCTTTACCTTTTGATTCTCCCCAAGCTGTTCCAATAATACGGGAGTAATCGCCAACTGCCATAGCATTTGGTGAAACAGCAATGGCCATTCCATCCTGATTTCCTGAGGGTAAAATGTAATCACCTTTTTTTACTTTACCGATTACCTTTACGTGTACTTGTCCCATAAAAGCTATCATTTCATATTTTGATTCTTTTTCTTTATCAGGCATTGCTCCAATTACTGTTGGATTATTTGTAACCACCATATATTTTTCAGCCCTTTTATAATCTTTAGATATAATACCTCCTTTTACGCCAACCACATCGCCAAATGTTAGTACTTCGTTTTTATTTTTTTTCTCAAGCCATTCGGCGTAATCTGCTCCGCCAGATTCAAATGCTACTCCGTTAAAGTTTGTCTCAAAAATAACCCACATTCCTACATTAATGGTTTCAGCAATAACATCAATACCTGACCATACTACATCATCAATATCGCCAAAAGCAGCAGCTCCAACTATTGCTCCAATACAGTTTACACCAAAAACAATAACCGATTTAGTAAAATCAACTGCTAATGAGTATCCATCAACAGCAATATTGCTAGTTAAATCAAGTCCTTCAAATTCCATTGAAGCTGGCTCTTGTGAAAAATCAACGTCTCCTGGGATATCATCTAAAGTTGGAGTAGGGGGAGGAGAAAGTACACCTAAAATCCAACTGGTTATATTACCTGATATTCCATACATTCCTTCAACACGCCCAAGAACATTACCATCTCTGCCCATAAATGATATGAAATTATCATTTCTACTTGGGACGACTGAGTTGACTTTAATGGCAATTCCATGTTTACCACCTTCCACCCTGAGTGGATAATTATCGTAATCTGCCTGATCTCCTGTTAAATTGGCATCAATTGTAACCTGGCCATTTGCATTTAGTCTATTAACAGTAGAATTTCCAGATACATTTAATGTATTTTGGAGTGTGGTTGCCCCATTAACATTTAAGGCTGAATTTAAATTAGTAATTCCTTCTACCGTTAATGTACCTGATAATCCAGTGGAACTTCCATTATTAACTCTTAAATCACTGTTTAAATCTGATTCACCATCAACGCTTAGAGCATCTGTTAATGTTGAAAAACCATTTACTGTTAATTCTCCTGTAAGTAAGGTGGAGCTATTATTTTCAACCAAGAATTTTCCATAATTAATTGTTTCACCACGAGGATTGAGATTATCATCTACATTTAAAAACACATTTCTACCCACATATAAATCTTTGTCAATGAATGTACTGTCTCCATGAACTGTAAGGTTACCACCTAATTCCAGACCTACTCCATCGGCAGTTATTAATTTGCCTTCTTTCGTAATTCTTAAACGCTCAACATTATCAGTAATAAAAACAAGGTCAGCCGGATCTGTAGTTCCAATTTTATCCTTTTCTGGATCTGTTTTTGAATTCCCAAACAATGACCAAGTTTGTGATGAAACTCCTGGTTTGGATCCACTCTTAAGCGGTTCAGCAACCAAAGCACTTGCCGTTTTAGCATGCAGCGCATATGGAACTGATAAAAATTGAGAAGTCCCCATGTCTATCCATATATTCGAATTGAGATCTTTTACCTTCACATTTAAAAAATGAGAGAAATTGTCCCACATTATTTCATTAAAAATGTATTCTCCCGAATTTGTTCCAGTACCTACCACAAGCACAAACATTCCATAATCATTTGTAATAACTTTATGATTTCCTTCCCAAATCATAGTTCCATTAGCCGAACTTTCTAAAATCGTTATCTTAACATCTAACGATTCATTGACAATAATTTCTCCACTTTCATTGCGTGCTTCTGCTTGGTAAATAATACCTTCAGGAGCTTGTGCTAAAATATTAGATAGTAATCCGCATACAATTAGTAGGGTTGCAAATAGTTTTGTTAATATTTTTTTCATTTTTTATAGGTTTTATTTATAATTAGATTTTAGATGCAAAAGAATGGAATCAATATTTCTGAACTTTAAATACCCGCTGTGTTTTTTTATTTTTTGGAGTAATGATTACTAAATAGATTGCAGGAGTGAGGTGGGCTAAGTCGAAGCCAATTATTTGGTTTTGTGTAATTGTTACATTTTTATTTAACCATTGTTTCTTACCTGCAATATCTGTTACCTGAATGGTATAGTCGTTTATGCCTTCGGTTTTAAAACTGAGATTTAGAATCTGCTTAAAAGGATTAGGATAAGAGTTTACATCCCAGTTAGTTTCGGGTAGTTTATTTAACTTGTTTTGTTGAAGAACAATTAAGTGAACTTCTCCAATTTTCCATTTTGAGATGTTAATCGAACTAGTATTTTGTTCGGCTGAATTGTTATTTCCAGCAGTTGCAATAATGGTGGAATTTAGAATTACTTCCTGTCCGAAACTTATTTGACAGATAACAATTGAAATGAATAGCAGGATACTGGTTTTCATAATTGTTTAATTGAATTTTGTAATATGATGTCTAAATTATAGTTTATTATAATATGAATCATGAAATTATACCTTACAAAATATGTACAAGTAATTCGGGAGGTTATATGGGAAATTAAACTTGGTATAGTTTACGTTAAAAATGGTCAACCAATTTTGGTAATATGAGAAGAAATATTTTCTGAGCGGTTCAGCTTCATTTTCTTTCGTAAACGTCCGCGAGCTACATCAATTGTATTCTGGCATTTCCCCGTTATTTCAGAAATTTCTTTAGTTGAAAGATTGAGTTTTAAAAATGCACATATTTTTCGTTCATTGGTTGTAAGATCGGAATACATTTTGTCGAGTATTTTATAAAATTCAGGGTGCACATTGTTGAAACATACTTCAAATTCATGCCAGTTATTGTTACTAAGGCTCGATTTCATATTTGAAATAATCTTATCAATTCCAACGTTTTTATTTTTATCTGATTTTAAAAGCGATAGCTCGCTAATTACTTTTTTTATAAGCTCCTCTTTTTGTGAAATTGAGATGGCTTTACATGTTAAGTTTCTATTTTTTTTGTCAACTACTTCTTTTAAAAAGTTAGTCTCTTTTTCCTTTTTAAGATGTTGTGCTTCCAATAGTGAATTTTTTAGCTGAATCTTTATTTTTGCCAACCTATTGTTTTTGTGCATATAATTAACAGCTATTGTAAAAAATATCAGTTCCATACAAAAGCCAATTTGATAATAGTAAATATGCATTGGGTTGTACTCCTTGTAATCGGCAATTAATGTTGCAACTCCTCCAATAGCAATAAACAGTGAGCCAATCAGGATAACTTTGAAAGTATTTGATACTTTATTGATTAATTTGAAGAATAGAACAATTAGTAAAAAAATGTTCAGCATTAAAAATATATCGTTTAGTGCAACAGCCAGTTGATATTTGAAAAATGCTATTGTATTAATTAATATTGCAATAATAAAAATATACAATGAAATCTTTTTTAAAGCATCTCCCCAAAACTGTACATTTTCATTTTTTAATAATTCCGATAGAAATAAGACATAAAGAGGAATACCATAAAGAAGGCTAAAGAATAAATATAAATCTATTTTAGGAAAACTTGAAAGTATTATGTACTCTAAAATTTGTGTGTAGCTTAAAAAGAATATTGTCATAATAACGATATAGGAGATGTAATAAAAGTACAGTCTTTTCCATGAGAACAGAAAGAGAATTAAATTAAATAAACAAATAATAAGAACTCCTCCTGCAAAAAGGGTTTGAGCCAAATAGTTTTTGAAAATAATGTTATTTATTGTTTTCTCAGGAACAACCGAAATTCTTAAATTTGAATTGGTGTCCCATTTTCTTAGAACTTTTATAAATAGAATTGTTTCATTACTCTGAGAGGAAGTGAATAGTACTTTGTCGTTGAAAAATCCTTGTGTTGTTCTTTTTTTTGCCTGAACCAGTACACCTCCAATAGATTCGAAAATAGAGCTGTCGGTTAAAGTTTGATATAGTTTTGTTTCTGAGAAAAAATCATGAAAATGAATAAAATTGTTTTTGGCTTCCAGTTTCTGATTATTGATTTTAATTTTAAACCAGTACACCTGATTTAGATTTATATTTTCACCATTATATATTTTAAATTCTTTATTGTTTATTTTTTGAATATCAGCAAATTGTAATCCGATGCTGTCTGTAAATATTTCGAAAGATAGAATTTCTTTAATATTATTAGAATCATAGTTTAAATCTGCAGAAGAACTAAAGGGGATAAGTATAAAGCTAATAATAAGATAATAAAATAAGCGTTTATAATTCATTGGATTCTTTCTCTGGTTTTCCAATATCTTTGAAATTTAGTCAATATTTTTTAATAAAAAGAATTGCTAATTAAGATGACTATTGAGAGATGCTAACGAAAAAGAAGGGATGGTAGTTTTATTTTTATCTAACGCTATTTCAGGATGAGATATTTTGACACAAAAAAATGCCACCTCAAAAAGAGATGGCATTTTTTAACTCACAGCTTAAAGCTCGTAGCTCAAAGCTATTTCCTACATACTCTTAATTTCATTAACTAATTTAGAAATAGAGCTTTTTGCATCGCCAAATAACATGCGGGTTTTGTCGTTAAAGAACAGGAAGTTTTCGATTCCTGCATAACCTTTACCCATTCCGCGTTTCATGATGATTATATCTTTTGCAAGGTGTGCGTCGATAATTGGCATTCCGTAAATTGGACTACGTGGGTCGTCGTA
>DAOVTY010000338.1 GCA_030632865.1 Bacteroidota bacterium | reverse complement strand
TTTGAATATCGAATTTAGATTGAAAAAGTGTTGTTGAACCAAAGAATAGCGGACCATAAATTTCGTAATGTTTTATGCCATATTCATCCACTCTTTTACGTGCACGAATACGTGTTGCATTCTCCCACGAAAATACCAATGTCGACACAATTACTCCGGCTATAACTGCAATTGCCAGATCGAAAATTACGGTTAATGTGGTAACCAAAATTATTACAAGAACATCGGAGACAGGAATTTTATTGATTATTTTGAAAGAACTCCATGCAAAAGTTCCAATTACAACCATAAACATTACACCAACAAGTGCAGCAATCGGAATCATTTCGATATAAGTTGATGCGAATAAAATAAATGCCAATAACGAAAGTGCGGCAACAATACCAGATAATCTTCCTCGACCACCGGATTTAATGTTGATGATACTTTGTCCAATCATTGCGCAACCGCCCATTCCACCAAAAAAACCGTTTACAATATTTGCTGCTCCTTGCGCAACACATTCGCGGTTGCCACTTCCACGTGTTTCTGTTAGTTCATCAACTAAGCTTAATGTCATTAACGATTCTATTAAACCAACCGCCGCCAGAATTAATGAGAAAGGAAGTATAAGTTTAAAAGTTTCGAGATTGAAAGGAATAATCGGCACGTTGAAATTTGGCAACCCAGCTTTTATACCGGTTCCTCCACCCGAAAGAATAAAACTTTTTACAGTTTCGGTTTCAATATTTCCGAATATTACAATGCCCGTTACAACTAAAATACCTACCAAAGCAGCCGGAATAACTTTACTTAATTTTGGAAGTAGATACATAATTGCCATAGTAATTGCTACAAGACCAAGCATAATGTACATGGATGTTCCGCTCAGCCACTCATCTCCCGATTTAAACATATTTAGTTGCGAGAGGAAAATAACTATTGCAAGTCCGTTTACAAATCCCATCATTACTGAATGTGGAACCAAGCGAATAAATTTACCCAATTTAAATACTCCAAAAAGAAATTGAAATATGCCGGCAAGAATTAATGCAGCAAACAGATATTGTAATCCAGCCAATTCTCCATTTTGTCCCAGTGCATTTCCTTGCTGAATAAGACTAACTATAACAACTGCCATCGCCCCGGTAGCACCTGAAATCATTCCTGGGCGACCACCAAATATTGAAGTAATCAAACCCATCATAAATGCACCGTACAAACCAACCACTGGCGAAACTCCTGCCACAAAAGCAAATGCAACGGCTTCTGGTACAAGTGCCAGAGACACCGTTAAACCAGATAAAATATCATCTTTAATACTTCCTTGCTTTTTATCTATAAACGAAAATTGAAACTTCATTAGCGTAATTTTTATCAGCGCGCGAAAGTAATTTATAATTGGTGGATTGTATTGTAGCGTTGTTTTTTGCTGAGAATATTAATGTTGGGGTAATCTGTTAAACTAAAAAACCGCTCCCTATTTTTTAAAAACAAGGAGCGGTTCTTTTCTTAAAGCAGATGCATCAAGAGGTTTTGAACCGCTAGATTCATACGCAAAAAAGTTTTTTATTTTACTGCCGATATTTTTACCGACCATGCTAAATCGCAAGGTAGATTTTCGCGTATTTTTTTTGGAATAAATATTTCAACTCCTTTATCGGTGTTTTTCCATTTCAAATTTCCTTTAGCACCAAGTAAATTCAGTTTTGCATTTTTTGCTGCAAAAATCCCTTTTACCACAAACGATTCAGAAAGTGCTGTTCCATCTTCTTCTTCGAGGTAAATTGCATAAACTGCCTTTGTGTCTTTTTGTTGAGTTAAACAAATATTATCTGTTTTAAACGGTTCAATTGCACGGGTCGAATAAATTGCCTCGCCATTTACATCAAGCCAGTCGCCAATTTCTTGTAGAACTTCAACCTGTCGTGGTTCAATCCGGCCATCAGGCATTGGACCAACATTAAGCAGAAGATTTCCGTCTCCACCAACAGTTTTAATCAGGGTATGAATACA
>DAOVTY010000214.1 GCA_030632865.1 Bacteroidota bacterium | reverse complement strand
TAAGCGTAAGAACCAATAATAACAGTGTTCCCGAGAAATAAATTATTGGCCGATAACCAGTAAGTGCAAACCTTAACTGGCTACTATAAACATTCTCAAGCCACACCAAAAATTTAGTTTGAAACCACCGGGCAAGGGGCTTTAGAATAATAAAATTCAGCACCATTAAAATGGCAATTGTCATTAAAATATTTCCTAACAAATAAATTTTGGCAACATAAAAAAGTACTGCAACAACGGTAAAAATTGCAGCTTTTATTAGTGACTTTTTCCAATTTACGCGGGCATTTATATCTTCTATTTTAATGAATGTTGAAATGAATGCCGGATTTAAAATAAGCGCCACAAACAACGATGCGGACAATACAACAATCAGTGTTTTCGGCAGAATACTCATAAACTCGCCAATAACTCCCTCCCACATTAAAAGCGGTATAAATGCTGCAAGTGTGGTAAGTGTCGATGAAATAATTGGCATAGCAATTTCACTGATTCCCTTTTTGGTCGCCTCGAGTGCCGAGTAACCCAAATCGTATAAACGGTACACATTTTCCACAACTACAATGGCATTGTCAACCAACATTCCCAGCGCCATAATTAGTCCGTAAAGCACCATATTATTTAATGTAACACCAGATTGGTTCAAAATAATAAACGACAAAAACATCGACATTGGAATGGCAAGCCCCGAGAAAAGTGCGTTCCTGAATCCGAGAAACAGAAACAGTACAAATATAACAAGAATCATCCCGAGAATTATACTATTCTCAAGATTGCTAATTTCGTTTCTTATGTGATGAGTTTGATCGTCGGTAATAGTAACATCTAAATTTTCAGGCAAATAACCATTAGCCTTTTGCTCTTCAATTGTGCTGAGAATTTTATCGGAGGCAGCAAGAATATTTGAGCCCGATTTTTTAGATATAGTTAACGTTACAACCGGACTATTATTTAAACGTGCGATAGTAGATTTTTCTTTGTATCCATCTACCACTTTTGCAACATCGCGCAGATAAACTGGTTTGCCATTATTTACTTTAATGATAGTATTAGCAATTTGCTCAACATTTTTGTAATCGGCCACAGTTCTGATTACCCTGCGAATTTTATCGGCAGTAAATTCTCCGCCACCAATTGTAATATTTTCTAACTGAATTGCTTTTGCAATATCGTCGAAAGTTAAATCAACAGCATCAAGTTTATATGGGTCAACATTAATCTGTATTTCACGTTCTTCTATTCCTCTTATACTTGCTTCCGAAATTTCATTTAACCCTTCAAATTCATCTTGCAAAGTTTCGGCATACTCTTTTAAATCGCGCATGCTAAAATCTCCCGATAAGTTTACACTCATAATCGGGAATTCCGAGAGGTCGATATCCATTACAACCGGGTCTTGTTGCAAATCTCCCGGCAGTTCAGATTTTGCTTTGTCAACGCGGTCTTTAGTATCTTGCAGAGCTTGCTTTATTGTAACGTTGGTATTAAATTCAACATTTATCGAGCTCACATCCTGATACGATGCAGACATAATTTTTTTAACCCCTTTCAATCCTTTCAGCTCTTGTTCTATGGGTCGGGTTATCAGGTTCTCGATATCAACCGGCGAGTTACCCGGATAAACAGTTTGTATTAGAATATTTGGCACCACAATTTCGGGCATTAATTCGCGCGGCATTTGCTGGTACGAAAATATCCCAAAAAATACAAGCAGCCCAGTTAAAATATAAACCGTGGTTTTATTTTTAAGAGCCAAATAAGTTGGCTTAAATTTTCGTTTTATATTTTGGATATTTGTCTCCTTTTCTTTCTCCATCGTAATTTAAATTAACCGGGTTTCTATATTAAAACTGTAGTTCTGTTCCATCAATTATCTGATTATAACCTTCAGAAACAATCTGCATTCCGGCAGTTAAACCATCAACAATTTCTATAATATTATTATTTGTAACACCCGTTTTTACATACACCTTTTTAGCCACATTTTTACTATTTCGTTTCTCAACAATGTAAGTGTAACTTCCCTTCAAATCCTCTTTAATATATAAAATAGGAACTGCAATTGCATCTTTATTCCAGTAGTCGCGCACTTTAATTATCGACACTAAATTTGGCTTAATCATTTTATCCGGATTGTCTAGATTTATCCGAACTCTGAAAGTACGGTTATTGGGATCAATTGAATTTCCGATTTGACTAATAGAAGTTTGAATTTCGCGATTTAATGCAGGGAAAAACAGATCCACAAAATCGCCCTTTTTAATTTTGGTGAGATAAAATTCAGAAATATCGGCGTACACTTTTATTTTGCTAATATTTATAACTTTCGCAAAAGGTAATTGCGGATTACCAATATTTCCTTCTTTCTGATGAACAACTTCAACTACTCCACTCAAAGGAGATTTTATATTCCCCATTTCAATTTGAGTCTTCAAACTTTCAACACGTTTTTTCAATCCTTCTTTTGTGTTTTTAGCTTGTAAATACTGCATTTCCGACCCAATATTTTGGCTCCACAGATTGCTCTGTCGTTCAAAATTAATATTTGCCAAATCTAACTGAACCAATATTTCATCCATCGAACGTTCCAAAACATCTGTGTTCAATTTTGCAAGAATTTCTCCTTTTTTAACTGTTTGCCCCTCTTTTGCTAACACCTCTTTAATTATACCCACAGTTTCAGGGCTCACTTCCACATCGTCTAAAGCCTCCACTTTCCCGGTTACTTCTATAAAATGCTCAAAAGTATCACTCTGCAGTTCAACGACTTTAACTTTTACAGACTCATTCTTTTTGGTCGATCCCAATTCTTTTTCAAGGTCATCAATATTCTGTTTCAAATTGTGCAACTCTTGTTTGTATAATTGCAATTGCTGTCGTTTAGTATTCTCGTCGTCGTTAGTTTTTGTGGCACTGCACGAAGCAATAATAACAACTGCTATTAATAAAATTATAATCTGTTTCATTGAGTTAAGAATTGTCGGAAGTCGAAAGTAGGAAGCCCGAAGTTCAATTTTCCGCATGTGTATAAAAATATTTTTATTTGATTGTTTCATTATATTTATAATTTATAAAGCTCCAACTGCTTTCTTTAATTTCAAATCGGCCTGTAAAAGTTGCAATGTAGAGTTTACAAGTGCCTGAAACGAGTTAATATATTGCGTTTCTAACTGAGAAAGTTCTGTACTACTACTAATTCCGTTAATAAATTTTATTTTAGTTTTATCTAAAATCCCTTTTGCTAAATCGCGGTTTTCTCTATCGTTTTCAAACCTTTCTATTGCCGATTCCATTTCTGCCTGGGCGGTTAAATAGTCTTTCTGAAGTGTAATTCCGGCAAGTTTTTGTTCGGTTTCTGCCTTATCTAATTCGATACTAGCCTGCTGAACTCTCGATCTTTTTTGCCCTGAATTAAAGAGCTGCATCGAAACTTGAAATCCAATTAACGACGATGGGTACCAATCTGATTTAAACAAATTAGCACTATTACCATAAGCCGCTTTATTATAATTATAGAATGCCGAAATACTTGGCAAATACGTTACTTTCTCTAATTTTAATAATTTCTCGTTAAACTGAAAATTAGATTGTGCCAACCTATAATCGATATGATTGTTGAAATCGAACTGGAAACTATTTTCTCTTCCAACAAGGGGCAACAGATAATTTTCTAAAACTCCCGACAATTTTATATCGTTTTCAAGATTGTAACCCATGGCATATTTTAAAACTATTTTTGCTATCGATATTTCTCTATCAGCTTTTAAAATTTCATTCTCGGCATTTTTTAAAATTATTTTTACTTGCGATACATCTTGTTCTTCGCGAAAACCATTGTCGAAATATATTTTAGTTTCGGCGAAAAGATTTTGTGCATTTAACAAACTTTCTTCCATCACAATTTTATAACGCTCTCCTATTAAAACCATATAATAAGCCTGTGCAACTGCGTCACGAATATCAATCTCCACTTTCTCGTGTGCTTGTTTAGAAAGATCTAAATATAGTTGCGACGAACCAACGCCAACAATATACGACCCATCGAAAATAAGTTGCGTAACATTCAGTCCAAAGTCTGAGTTATAATCCTGACCAAATTTTACAGGAATATAAGTTCCCGGCTCGCCACCAAAAATTTCGCCAGGCAATAACGATACTGGCAAGTTTAAAAACATATTATAATTTGCGCCGCCTGTAACTTGTGGCAATCCAACTGTAATTGTCTCCCAAACCTTTTTCCTTGCCAATTCAATATCTTGCGAAGTATTGTGCAAAACATACGAATTCTCCATAGCAAATTGCTGCGCCTCTAACAGCGAAAACGTTATGGAATCTTCTTGTGCATTTGCTCCAAATTCAACTAATCCCATGGTAAGAATTAGTAAATACACTTTAATTATTGTCTTCATTCTGAATTTTATTTAATTGTTGCTCAAAATACTCCACCCCCTTTTGTGTACAAATTGCGTGCATGTGGTATTCAATTACTTTATCAAAAAGCTCGATGGTTGCCACTTCTCGTTCGTTAAAAATTTCATTTTCAGGATTCAACGTATATAACATTCTGCCCACTTGTAATTTTGCAATTAGTTCAACATCTAAACCTGTGCGGTAAAAGCCGGTTTCCATGCCTTTATTAATATTGTCAACTGTATTACTAAAAATTTTCTCACGCTTAATTTTATGTACTTTCTGAAATAGATTTGGGTATTGTTTTTTTAAGTCGTACTCAATATTATTATTGAAATATTTTAGAATTTTATTAATGTGAGAACGCAATGCAAAATAGAAGTCAATTGCATTTTCGTTTTTACTTTCATTAATATCAAACATCAAATTTTTAAGATAAAAATCAACAACCTGCCCAACTAAATCGGCTTTATCTGTAAAATATTGGTAGAGTGTTTTTTTTGAAATTCCAAATTCGTGCGCCACGTCGTCCATTGTTACACTTTTAATTCCAAATTTCAAGTACAGTTTCCCAACATTCTTAATTATATGTATTTTTTTTTCTTCCATTATTTTGCGAAGTTAATTAATTAAAACGAAGGAAACTTTTTTTGTATTAAAAGTTTACAATATATTAATTTAAAAATATTCAATGTTTATACCCCTTATAACTGCATCACGAAACTAGAGAAACAATTAGAGTTTCCACAGAACTAATCGGCGAACGGAGAAATTTTGCCAATTAAGATTAGAATTTTTAATGTGAGGGAAGAAATGACTTGGCAATAATTAAGTCTTCGGGGTAAGTAATTTTAATGTTTTCGCGGTTTCCTTCAACCAAATTAATGCTTATACCAATAGATTCTAAAACCGAAGCATCGTCGGTAAATTTATCAGAATAATTTTGCTTAAATGCACTCTTAATTATTTCTGTTTTAAACGTTTGCGGGGTTTGAACAAGAAAATATTTCGTTCGGTCAACAGAACTGTTTCCTTTGTGGTTAACAAACCTAACAGATTCGGGAACCGAAATAACAGGTAGTGCATTTCCTTTTTCGGTTGTAGTTGTATAACAGTTTTGTAAAGTTAGCACCGAAACCAGAGGGCGAACTCCATCGTGTATAAAAACAACACCCATCTCGTTAATTAAATCTAACCCATTTTTTACTGAATGAAACCGGGTTTC
>DAOVTY010000114.1 GCA_030632865.1 Bacteroidota bacterium | reverse complement strand
ATTTCCCACTTTATAATGGTGTAAAATCGTTGAAAATTGGTATAGGGAAGGGAAGTATCGGACAGGCACCACCGGCAGTTGCATTCGGTGGTAAAATTGTGATTTACGGAACATCAATTACGCAGGGTGGTTGTGTGTCGCGTCCCGGAATGGCGTATTCGAATATATTGAGCCGCAAATTAGATGCACAATTTGTAAATCTTGGTTTTTCGGGAAATGGAAAAGGTGAGCCGGCTTTGGCGAATCTTATTAATCAGATTTTCGACGTTAGTTTTATTATTCTCGACTACGAAGCAAATGCAGGCAAAACAATTAAAAATACTTTAGTACCGTTTATCGAAATATTAAGGGAGCAACATCCTCAAACTCCAATTCTTGTTATGTCGAAAATAAGATATGCTATACATTTTAAAGAAAGTCCTACTTTCGATATGTATATTGATTTGCGTGATTTCCAGAAAAATGTGGTGGCAGAGCGAGTGACTGCTGGCGATAAAAATATTTATTTCCTTGATGGCTCAAAGGTATTGGGCGATGATTATTATGAGTGCACAGTAGATGGAGTTCATCCTTCTGATTTGGGTTCTGACAGGATTGCAAATGCGCTGCTTACTGCTATTAAGAGTATAGTGTTTTCTGATAATTGAGATGCGTGTTATTATAAATCTTCAATAATCTTTTTAATTGCGCCAACCACTTCATCCACATTCTCCTTAGTAAAACATAGCGGTGGTTTCGATTTTATTACGTTGTTAAAAGTTCCGTCGGTGCCCACGAGAATATTATTTTCGCGGAGGTTATTTTTTACTTTTTGTGCCAGTTCTGTGTCGGGCTCCAAAGTCATTCTGTTTTTAACAAATTCAAAACCAATAAACAGCCCCGAGCCCCGAACATCGCCAATGCAATCAAATTTTTGTTGAAGTTCTTTTAATTGTTGAATATAATAATCGCCAACAGTTTTTGCATTTTGCTGAAGTTGTTCCTCTTCCAAAACATTTAAAACTGCCTGTCCAATTGCACACGAAACAGGATTGCCACCAAACGAACTGAAAAATTCCATTCCGTTATTAAATGCTTCTGCAATTTCATCGGTGGTAACTACTGCACCAATCGGGTGACCGTTTCCCATTGGTTTCCCAAGAATTACAATATCTGGCACAACTTCGTGCATTTCGAATCCCCAGAAAACATCTCCCAAACGTCCGAACCCGGTTTGCACTTCGTCGGAAATACAAATACCACCCTGATTTCGAAGGGCAGTATAAACTTCTTTTAAATAATCTTTTGCCAATGGAACCTGCCCTCCGCAGCCAACAATTGGTTCGGCTATAAAAGCGGCAATTTTTTCTTTTGAATTACTGATTTGTTGTATGGCCTTTTTTGCATAAGAAAGTCCGTCCTTTTCGTTTCTAAATTCACCCCGATAAATATCAGGAATTGGTAAACATAGAACATTCTCAGATGCGCCTTTCCCTCCCTTTCCTGCAAATTTATAATGACTGATTTCGACGGTGGTTTGCATGTTTCCGTGGTAGCCATATTCAAGTGCAGCAATTCTGTTTTTACCTGTAAAATTCCGTGCCAGCCGAATTGCCAAATCGCCGGCTGCACTTCCCGAGTTTACAAAGAAAACCTTACTAAGTTGGGAAGGGAATTTCTTTAATAAATTTGCTGAATAATTATTTAACTGGTCGTATAAAAAGCGGGTGTTTGTGTTAAGTTTTGCCATCTGTTTTTGCCCAGCTTCTACAACTCTCGGGTGCGAATGTCCAACATGCGGAATATTATTATATGCGTCTAAATAGCTGTTCCCATATTTATCGAACATATATTGAAATGCTGCACTTTCTAAGTAAACAGGCTTTTTGTAGCTGATTGAAAATATAGAACTAACTGAATTTAATCGCTCATTTTTAACTATTTCTATCTCTTTTCCTTTTTGAATTTGAAATCCAGCCGCTTTTCTAAATTCGTTGCGGGCATGAATTGGATTAATAGTCACCCAAATTTCAAGTAATTCCCACGCTGGTTTTTCGCTAATTTGAATATATGAATTTTCCGGTCGTTGAATTCGTTCGTACGCCGAATTGCTGGCAGTGGTACATAACCTTGCAGCAATTAACCAGTACAAAATATCAATCTCTTTTTCTTCGAGCGGTAAAATTTTATGGTACTCCAAAATTATTGGAATAGCCCATTTTAGTGGTTCTTTTTTCCCGAGGAGTGAATAGGCTAGTGCAATTGCAAGTTCATTAATTAATTGCGAATAACACACATCGCCAAAATCAAATATTCCGGAAATACTATTGTTCTGAACAAGCGTATTCCATTCGTTTGCATCGTCGTGTATAATTTGTTTTCGGAGATCTGGCAAAACAGGAATTACCTTTTCTTTAAATTGCTGAAAAAAGTAAGCTGCTATTTTTCTGTTTGATGCGTTTGGAATATCGTTCAAATATTTTTCATTCAACAAAAAATGTTGCAAATCCCATTTTAGTTTTCGGGCTTCAATTACATAATTTTTACAACCTTGAAGTTTCAAATCCATCTCGGCTAAAAATTTTCCAAACGATTTAAAGAGTTCTTCGGAATGTTCCACATCTCCCAGAAAATCTCCTTCTAAGTAAGTTAATAAACGTGCTGTTTTTGTTGAATTATTTTCTTGAAAAGGAGTTAGTAAATTGTTGGCTTTGTTTTTTATTGGTTCTGGAAACTTGTTGTTATGTTCTTTTTGAAGGTACACTAAAATTTCATTTTCTGCTTCTGCCAAATCAAACTCTTCCTTTTTATCTGGATAAACTTTAAGAATATATTTCTCTGAATTGCTACTAACTTTATAATTCACAATGTCGTAACCAACTAGTCTGGTAATTTGGGGATTCGAAAGATTGTACTTAGTTTTTAAGGTTTTTAGCATTGAATTTATTGTAATTGTATTACAACAAATGTAATATCTCATTTAAAATAATCAAAGTATGTTCGAAATGGATTTATTGAGTTGTATTTCACCTTTTGCAACTCTGCGACTTTTCAATACATTTTTAAATTAAAACCTATAATTTAAAAATAACTTGAAATTCCGTCCGGGTTCGTAAAACATAGAAGTTGTATCCATATTTTTGTACTGACGACTTAAATGCCTGTAATAATTTGCAGCGAAATGTTTTAAGAAGTAAATTTTAGCTCCATAATTAATTCGAAACTGTTGGGCTTTGTCTATATTCTCAAAACGTTTTGAATATTCTGGCTCTTTGCAAGGAATAAATTTGCGTGTGAATCTGCTGTTGGCACACCACCGAACCCGCTAATAAATTTACACATTTGTAGCCTGTTTTATTTTCTCAATAGTTTATTATTTTCCAATTTAAACACTATGTTTTCTTTACTAATCTTCTGATTTTTTTTCATTACCGTCTTTTAAACTGAAATTCTATCATCACTAAAAGTTACTAACGAATTTCTTTCAAGTAATTTAGTATTATAGTCAGAAAAATAATAGTAAGTTTCTATACTATCGATCTTTTCAGCCGTATAAAAAGAATGAAAGAAAAGCGTTTTAGTTTTAGTCTTAGGTTGTCCTTCACATGGATGAAAATATTCTCTTAATTCTGTTAATATGATTTTTTTATTCCCAATCTTTTTGATGTTTAGGAGTACCCTAAATATTGTACAACTCGATAACTGTTTACTTCATGTATAAATTTAAAATCACCTTTTAATTTCCTGTTCAAGGCTGTTTCTCCAGCATGTCCAAAAGGTGCATGTCCAATATCATGTCCAAGCCCCATTGCAAAGGCCATTTCAATATTTAAATCCCAATCGTATTTATTTAATCCTTTACAAATTGTTGCTCCGATTGTTGCCACATGCATTACATGTTCAATTCTGGTGCATACATAATCATTTTCTGGTGAAAAAAAGACTTGTGTTTTATGCTTAAGTCTACGAAATGGCATTGAATGTATTATTGCAGTCTGATCTCTAAAAAAATCTCCTCTAATAGGATTTTTTTCTATAACTCTCTTTGTGTATTCATTTTCAGGTAATGGATTTTTCATGATATTCTTATTTTGGTTTTGAATGGTTACGTGTGTGTACAGGTACGTTTATTTCTCTCATATCAAAAGCCTAAAGTTACATGTACATATCCTAAAATGGAATGTATGTGTAGTTTAATTCAACTAATAAATTTCAATACTCTGTAAATTTTCTTTACGGAAACTTAAATCACAAATACAAAAGTTTCCCAATTTCTCTCATCGCTTCGGTTGCTTTCATTTCAAGAAAAATATCGGTAATAGTATTTGTATAATGAGAGGGTTGAATATTTATTTCGATGATTTTTGCACCGTTTTCTTTTGCAACTTCGGGTATTCTTGCCGCCGGTAAAACTTCGGCATTTGTTCCTATTATTATAAAAACATCGGCTTTTTCGGCTTCTTTGAATGAACGTTTTTTTGCAAAATGCGGAATTGGTTCGTTAAAAAAAACAATGTCGGGTTTTAATATTCCTTTGCACACAAAACAAGTGGGTGGCAAATAATCGAGGTTAGCAAAACTTAAATCGTACTCTGACTGGCATTCGGTGCAAACCATATTTTTGTATGTTCCATGCAGTTCGTAAACATATTTGCTTCCAGCTAATTGGTGTAAATGGTCTATGTTTTGTGTAATTACAGTCTCCAAAAAACTGCGTTTCTCCATTTTTGCCAGAGTTTCATGTGCAATATTTGGTTTGGCATCGCCCAATTTATCGTAGAATATCTCTTTTATTTTTTGCCACGATTGAAAGGGCTTTTTATTGAAAAACTCAATCTCAAGAAATATTGGATCGGTGACATTCCATAGCCCATTTTCGCCTCTAAAAGGGGGAATTCCACTTTCAACAGAAATACCTGCACCAGTAAAAGCAACGGCATATTTTGCTTTTCTAATGAGTTGGGCAGCTTCTTTTATTTTTGTGGAATTCATTATTTCTTATTCTTAAACATTTAGCGGGTAATTTAAAATTACCCGCTAAATATTGCTACAGGAGGCTAAGATATATTATTCTTCTGAAATATCTTTTACAACCGAGACTGTTGAATCCTCGTTAAATCTGATTTTGAAATTTAACTTACGGAAAACGGAAATCATTGGTTTATTATCTTTTGTAGTTTCTGCAGCCAGTTTTTTAATTCCTCTTATTTGCGCAATTTCAACACAATACTTCGTTAAAGTAAAACCAAGTTCTTTTTTCTGCCATGCATCGGTAATTAAAATTGCATATTCCATAATCTCCACATCGGGGTCGGCAATTAAACGTCCAACTCCAATAAGTTTTTTCACTCCTTTAATTTCAACTTCGGCAACAATTGCAATCTCACGGTCGTAATCTATAAAACAGAATTGCGAGGCAATTTCGTGCGAATCGAAATAAAAGTCGTAACGGAAACGATGATAAATTGACTCTTTCGAACAACTTCCCAACAGTTCTAACCATAATGGTTCATCCTCCGGTTTTATTGGACGAAGTACAATTTCTGTCCCATCTTTTAATGTTGCTTTTTTAATTAAACTCTCAGGGTAAGGACGTAGAATAAGGTGCGAGTATTCTTTTACCGGAGTGTCAAGTAATTTTTCGTCAATCACAATTCGGGCATCTAATGCAATTACATCGTCGGGAGTTACAATCAACGGGTTGATATCTAGCTCTTCAATTTCGGGATAATCTGCTGCGAGATATGACATTCTAATTAAAACTTCAATTAGTTTATCTATATTTTTAGCAGAATCGCCACGCCACCCTTTTAGCAGTGGATAAATTTGCAGCGACTTTAACATTTCGTGAGCCAAATTTTCGTTTAGTGGAGGAAACTCCAATCGTTTATCATTAAACAATTCGGCAGTAGTTCCTCCCATGCCAACCAACATTACCGTTCCGAAAATTGGGTCTTTTTTTGCTCCCACAATTAATTCAATGCCGTTATCTGTGTTAACCATTTTCTGGATAGTAACTCCATCGATACGTGCATCGGGCATTTTTTCAGATGCAGTTTTTATCATATTTCTGAAAGTGGCGCGAACCATCTCCTCGTTTCTTATATTAAGAGCAACCCCGCCAACATCTGATTTATGTGTAATATCGGGCGAGTAAATTTTAAGTACAACCGGATATCCTTTATCTTCTGCTATTGCAACGGCCTCGTCTTCTGTTGCTGCTGGAAATGGGTGCGTTGTGTCTATTCCATAATCGTTTACCAGCATTTTCGAATCGTCTTCACTCAAAATTTTTCCTTTTGGGAAAACTTCTTTCAAATATTTTTCGCGTAAATCATGACGATCGTACTGAAATGAAACAGGCACTTCTTTTGGTGTTTCATACAAAACTTGCTGATTTTGTGCATATTTCGAGAGTGTCATAAATGCACGAATTGCTTGCTCGGGAGCTGTAAAACTTGAAATTCCGGCTTGGCTGAAAATTTTCATTCCTTCAGTCATACTTGCTCCACCAAGCCAGCCCGCTATTATAGATTTTGTTGTGTTTGCTGTAAGTTTTACAATTTCCTTGGCAGTTTCTGTTGGCGATGTCATTGCCTGTGGTGTAAGCAAAACTAGTACAGCATCTACATTTTTATCCTCTAAAACAATTTTTGTTGCTTTTGCAAAACGCCCTGGTGTAGCATCTCCAAGTATATCAACTGGGTTTCCGTGCGACCAAAATGGAGGTAAATAATCGTTTAATTCTTGCATTGTTTCGTCGGATAGTTTAACAAGTTTTCCTCCCAACGAAATTAATGAATCGGTTGCCATAACTCCTGGTCCACCTGCATTTGTAACAATTGCCAGCCGGTTTCCTTTCGGTATTCTACGGCGACCAACTAAGTCTGTAAAATCGAAAATATTCCCAAAGTCGAAAACACGTGCTAAACCAGCTCTACGGAAAACAGCATCGTATATTGAATCTTCGGAAGCCATTGCACCGGTGTGCGAAGCTGCCGCTGCCGCTGATTCAGGGAACCTACCAGACTTGTACACAATAATCGGTTTTTCGCGCGAGAAGGCACGTGCTGCCGACATAAATGTGCGAGCATTTGCAAGCGATTCAACATACAAAACAATTGATTTTGTATTTGGGTCTTGCCCAAAATAGTCTATCAAATCGCCAAAATTTACATCCATAGAATTACCAATGGAAACAAAATATGAGAACCCAACATTTGAATTATTTGCCCAGTCGAGAACAGAAGTACAAAGTGCACCCGATTGCGAAATAAATGCAACATGACCTTTTTTTGGCATTCCATCTGCAAAACTCACATTCATGTTTAATCCCGGAACTAGAATTCCCAAGCAGTTTGGTCCGATAATACGCATGTCGTGAAACTTTGATTTTTCTGCCATAACCTGCATCTCCAAAGCTTTACCCTCTTCGCCCACCTCCTTAAAACCTGCTGACATTATTATTACTCCATTTATACCAGCTTCACCACATTCTTTAACGAGTTGTGGAACCCACTTTGCAGCTGTCATAATTACTGCTAAATCAGGAGTTTTAGGTAAGCTTTTTACATCGGGATAACATGGTATTCCGAATACAGCTTCGCGTTTTGGATTTACCGGATAAACAACACCATTAAATCCGCCTCCTACTAAATTTCGCAAGGTAATTCCTCCCACACTATCTGGATTATTTGAAACGCCAATTAACGCTATTCGTTTTGGCTTGAAA
Organism: Bacteroidota bacterium; assembly: GCA_030632865.1. Taxonomy (GTDB): domain Bacteria; phylum Bacteroidota; class Bacteroidia; order Bacteroidales; family Prolixibacteraceae; genus Draconibacterium. The sequence goes on along the minus strand of DAOVTY010000114.1, from coordinate 1,437 downwards.
ATGCTGTTTAATTTTTTGATGGCCATGGAATAATATTTTTGGTTTTTATTGTTTTTAAATTTTTATTTTTAATGATCTCAAAGTTGGTTAATTTTTTTTATAAAAATCATGAAAAAAAGTCAGGATTTAAAATTTTTAATCGTTTGTATTAAGTTTTGATTGAAAGGTTAAAGTTTATTTTAAATCAGTTAATTAACTGATTTGATTGGTTGTAAAAGTGTCAAATATATGTTGAACAACAATCCTGTACAAACCTGTTTTAAAGCACATGTAATTTGAATGAAAAAGAAAAGCGCCCCGGAATGAGACGCTTTTCCAATATTATTTTTCAATAAAATTATTGTTTTGGTGATTTAATAAATAAAATGATAATTGCACCAAGAATGCAGGCAACACCGGCAATTATAAACGGTGTTAACCAGGCAGATGGTGTTTCTGCCCCCTGCGCGGCATCTTTAAATAAACCTGCAATTTGCGGGCCGGCAATTCCGGCAATTCCATAAGCAAAAAATACAAAGCCGTAGTTTTTTCCTACAGTTTTATTTCCAAAAAAGTCTGCTGTAGCAGCGGGAAATAAAGCAAAATTACCTCCAAAGTTAAATCCAATTATTGCGGCGGCAACGATAAAAGTTATGGTGGTTCCACCTAGTTTGTACAACAATAACATTATTATCCCTTGCAATAAACACATCAGGAAAATGGATGTCTTTCGTCCGATTTTGTCTGAAACTATTCCCCAGATTATTCTTCCTAATCCATTGAGAATAGCGTATGTAGCCATTGCTGTACCGGCAATGGAACTTGCCCATGCTACAGTTTCTTTAAACTCAGGGTTCGATGGATTTAATGATCCTAACTTAGAGTAAGTTAATGAATCGATACCGAAAAGTTTAATGCAATAAATCACCATCAATCCTGCCAATGCAGAAAATACAAAAGTTATAAATAACATATAATATTGCGGTGTTTTCAACATCTCGCTTGTTTCAAAGTTAATATGTCCGGATGCTTGTGCCGAATTGGCTTCCGGAGGTGTATAACCTTTGGGCAGCCATCCTTTTGGAGGATCTTTCATAACAAAACTGCCAATAAGTACCATAGCAGCAAAAATAATCCCGTATAATACAAATACGCTCCTAATACCGTCTAACCCAAATAATTCAAGGTTATTTAAAAGGCCTCCGCCCCACGAGCCAGCCCATTTTACCCATATTGTTGCACCAAACCCAAATCCGGCAACTGCCAGGCCTGTTAGCATTCCTTTTTTATCAGGGAACCATTTTACACCAACTGCAATTGGAACCACATAAGCCAATCCAATACCCGATCCACCGATTACACCAATGAAAATAAGTTGTGCAACAAAACTATTTCCTAAAAATCCGGCAAGGATATATCCCAGTCCAAGGGTGATACCTCCTGCCATTGCCAATTTTT
>DAOVTY010000036.1 GCA_030632865.1 Bacteroidota bacterium | reverse complement strand
GAGAGTTGGATGGTTAATGACAATTTATTTGGAGGTTCAGGTTTTGAATTTATCCAGGAGAGTGACAGTGATTTGGAAATTGAAGAGTGGATGTTAGACGAGAGTCTATTTCATTCTGAAGAATGTATTGAAAGTGCATTGGAGATAGAAGATTGGATGACTTCTGAAGAACTTTGGGAAGTTTAAACTTAAGTTAGTTAACCCAAGAATACAGGTATTTTATAACACAATTAGGTAAACAATTTATAATTTATTGAGATGAAAATAGAAAACGCAAAAGCACAGATGAGGAAAGGAGTTTTGGAATATTGTATACTTCTTGTACTGGATGGAAAGCCTCTCTATGCAAGCAATATTATTCAGGCATTAAAAGAAGCAAAATTAATTGTGGTTGAAGGAACTCTTTACCCACTGCTAACTCGCTTGAAAAATGCTGGATTATTGACTTACAAATGGGAGGAATCGACACAGGGACCACCACGTAAATATTACGAACTAACAGATAGTGGACGAAAATTTCTCGGAGATTTAGAAAATTCATGGTGCGAATTAGTAGAGTCTGTGAGTACGGTTAAAAAGAGTAGAGAATAATTTTATAAAACTATAGTAATGAAAAAGACATTCACAATTAATATAAGCGGAACTGTATTTCACATCGAAGAAGATGCTTACGAAATACTCCAAAAATATCTGGTTAAGTTAAAAAATCATTTCGGGAGCAACGAAGAAGGACAAGAGATTATTGCTGATATTGAAGCTAGAATTGCTGAGATTTTTAGCGAAAAATCATCGGATAAAAAGATGGTTGTTACCGTTGATATGGTAAATGAGATTATAGAAATAATGGGTACTCCGGAAGATTTTGCAGAAGAAGAGGGAGAAGAAGAACCTGTAATAGATGGAACAACAAAAAGAAAAAGAAGATTATATCGCGACCCTGAACATCGTGTTTTAGGTGGTGTTTGCGGAGGACTATCGGCATACTTTAATATGGATCCGGTAATTTTGCGAATTATTTTTGCTGTACTTTTCTTTGTAACCTCGGGAGCAGCATTACTTGCATACATTATTCTTTGGATTGCTGTACCTAAAGCGATAAATACTAATCAGCGCCTAGAAATGAGAGGACAAGAAGCAACAGTAAAAAACATTGAAAAATCTATTAAAGAAGAGGTAGCCGATGTAAAAGAGAGTTACAAAAAATTTAAAGAATCAGACACCTATTCAAAAGGGAAAAAAGGAGTAGAAGGTGCAGGAGATGTTGTTTACAATGTTTTTAAAGTGTTATTGAAAGTTATTGTAATAATAATAGGTGTTTCTTTAATTTTAACCGGCTTTTTTGGTTTGCTAGGATTTATTTCAACATTGGCAGTTGGACATTCGTTTGTTGATGGGTGGCCACTAATTTGGAGTCCTGAAATTCAAGTGCCAGGTTTATTTAACCATTTTGTTGAACCAGGAACAGTAACGTTTGGAGTGATTTCCATTGGATTACTAACAGGAATTCCGTTGCTTGCAATTCTTTTTATTGGTACTAAACTGGTATTCAGATATAAAACCAATAATACAGCTATTGGATTAAGCATGGTTGGCATTTGGTTAATAGCCCTTGTTTCGCTGGTAGTTATTTCGGCCGACCAAATAGGCAACTATAAAAGCCAATCGTCGATTACCGAAAACAAAACTATTTCGTGCGATTCGTGCCAAACAATGTACCTAAAACTTGCCGAAGATAAATACGATGATTATTCCGAATTAGATTTAGATATTAATAATTTTAAGATAATGATTATTGATGGAGACGAAGTAATGATGGGACAACCACAATTAGATGTGGTAAAATCGGGAAGCGAAAACTTTACAATTTCGATAAAAAAAGCAGCAAGAGGGCGTACTCGAGAGTATGCAAAAGAATCGGCTGAAGAGATAATTTACATATACGAAGTAAACGATTCAACTCTATTATTCGATCCCTACTTTTTGCTAAATGATGAAGGAAAGTGGCGCAATCAGGAAGTTGATATAACAATAAAAGTTCCGGAAGGGAAAGCTGTTCATCTTGGAGAAAATATGGTTAAAATTATATACGATATTGAAAATGTATCGAATACCTGGGATAAAGATATGGTTGGAAAAATCTGGGTAATGACAATAGATGGATTAGCATTAAAAGAGAAAGAATAATAATTAAACAGTAAATAATTGTCATGCTCTCGCTTCATCAGATTCGGGAGTATGACTTCCTTTAAATCTTTAAAATGAAAACAATTAAAATTACTCTAGCAGCAATAATTATAATGGCATCGCAATTTGCAAATGCACAAAGCAAATCAGACAAAATGTACGATGTTTTTTCAGGAAACGACGGAGTTTCTAGTTTTTCTTTTTCAAAAAGTATGATTGATGCCATAGATTTGGATTTAGGAGATGACGATGAAAAAAATGTTACTGGCGATCTACACAAAATTAGTTTTATGTCATACAATCCCAAAAAAGGAAATTTAAGTGGCTCCGATTTTATTAACAAAGCAACTAGTCTTTTACCCTCACAATACTACAAGTTTAAAGATGAGGAAATAGATGACGATGAGGATGTAGAAATTTGGCTACTGGGGAAAAAGAAAAAATTTACCGAATGCCATGTTTTTGTGAAAAACGAAGATGACGATCAAATGCGTTTTATCGTCTCGTTTTATGGCGATTTTACAGTAACTGATTTGGATAATTTAAGAGAAAAAGGAAAAGGATTTTATAACGATTAAATTGAGACTAAAAACTATATAATAAATAGGGGAGTAACTTTAAGTTGCTCCCCTATTATTATAGCTCACATTTACTCGCATGCACACGTTCGTAAATTATCGATAATCTTGCTTAATATTTCGTATTTAAGATAATAATAAGTATTTTTTCCTTCGCGCTTTGAGCACAAAATTCCTTTATCTTTTAAAATACCTAAATGATGAGAAGTTGTTGATTGTTCTATTCCCAACAACTTATGAATTTGAGTAACTGTTAACCTTTTGTTACCTTCAAGATGTTTAAGTATCGCTATTCGCATCGGGTGCGCCATAGCCTTCAACATACTAGCAGCAGTTTCTAATCCTTCTGCACTTAACTCCTTGATTTCTAACATAGTTCAATTATTTACAAATGCAAATATATAAATATTTAGTAATAAATCTATTAACCCTTTTCAATTTGAAATTAATCTGAACAACATCAATTTTTTATTTTTTTTTAGCTAAATCACTACTTTATTAAACTTATTTATTCTATGTTCGTTTGAAATTAAAAAAGAGTAATTTTAGTTTAAATGACAACGTTAAAAAAAATAAAATCTCCCATTGAACAGGAACTTATTGATTTTGAACCATATTTTAAAAAATCGTTGCAAAGTGATATTCCTCTTCTGGCAACTATTTTAAATTTTTTATACCGCACAAAAGGTAAACAGCTCCGTCCTATTTTTGTCTTTTTATCTGCAAAACTTCATGGAGAAACCAATGAATATTCCAAATTGGCTGCCTGCTCTGTCGAGCTTTTGCATACTGCAACTTTAGTGCACGACGATGTGGTTGATGAATCGTACGAACGACGCGGAGCCTTTTCGGTAAAAGCTCTTTGGAAAAATAAACTTGCAGTTTTAGTTGGAGATTATATTCTTGCAAGAGGACTGCTTTTGCAACTCGAAAATAAAAAATATAGTTTTTTACACCTCATTTCGCGAGCGGTACAAGATATGATCGAAGGGGAAATTATTCAAATGAAGAAAAGTCGCAAATTAGATATTGACGATGAAACTTACTTCGAAATTATTCGCAAAAAAACAGCGTCATTAATTGCAACAAGCATGGCAATTGGTGCCGCATCTGCATCAGACGATCCGGAATTATCCGAGAAAATGTACAAAATTGGACAAGATGCAGGAATTGCATTTCAGATAAAAGATGATATTTTTGATTACCAAGCAAAAGGAATACTTGGCAAACCTACCGGAAACGACATAAAAGAGAAAAAAATTACACTACCACTTTTGTACGTTTTAAACAATGCAAAACCTGCAGAACGAAGACGAATTTTACGCCTGATAAAACGTAAAAATAAAGATTCTGAAGTTGTTAAAGAGATAATTAAGATGGTTACAGAAAAGGGTGGGCTGGAATATGCCGAAACAAAAATGCTAGAATTTAAAGATAAAGCCGTGGATGCATTAATGGAGTTTGAAGATTGCGAAGCTCGCACTTCGTTAATTTCGCTAATGAATTATATTACCACTCGAAAAAAATAGATTTTTTTAGAACATCATACTACAACATTCTTTTGTAAGCTTTTTTGAAACTTCGCCATTCATTTCCTTATTTTTACCTCGAAGTAAGTTCGAGTTTACGATATGAAAAATAAAAAATGAAGAAAAAAAACAATATTTTTTTAATACTTTTTGTGCTGTCAACCTTCTCATTTGCACAAACTAAAGTCGTTTTACTCGGAACAGGAACACCAAATCCTGACCCTGAGCATTCTGGTGGTAGCGTTGCAATTATTGTGGGTTCAACTCCGTATATTGTAGATTTTGGTCCAGGATTAGTTCGGCAAGCAGCAAAAATGTCTCCTCGCTACGGAGGGAAAATTGAAGCACTTTCAACCAAAAAATTGAAGCACGCTTTTCTTACACATTTACATTCTGACCATACAGTTGGATTTCCAGATTTACTGCTCACTCCCTGGGTGATGGGGCGAAACGAGCCGCTAGAAGTTTATGGTCCGGAAGGAACAAAAAAGTTAACCGACAATATTCTAGAAGCATACGATGCTGATATTAAATACCGTTTGTACGGACTTGAGCCTGCAAATAACCAAGGCTGGCGAGTAAATACTCACGAATTTATTGAAGATGGATTAATATATCAAGACTCGTTAGTAAAAGTGGAAGCATTTAAAGTTGTACATGGAAGTTGGCCAAACGCATTTGGATTCCGGTTTACAACACCAGACAAAACCATTGTAATATCAGGCGATACCAGACCATGCGAAAATATTCAAAAATATTCTGAGGGTGCAGATATTCTTATTCACGAGGTTTATTCTTATTCTAAATGGAAAACAAAAAACGAATTCTGGAGAAAATATCACGCAGCTAACCACACTTCAACTTATGAATTGGGAGAGATGGCGACAAAAATTAAACCCGACAAAATTGTACTTTATCACATGCTTTTATGGGGAGCATCGGAACAAGAATTGCTAAATGAAATTTCGGAAAAATACAAAGGTGATGTTATTGTTGGAAGAGATTTGATGGTAATTGAGTAAAACTTTTAAGCAGAAATTTATCTCTTTATTTTGAATTTATCGATACATAGTTCTCAAATTTTTTATCTACTCATACTCCTGCACAATAACGCCAGTCATTCTTAGCATCGAAGTGTGTGCATCAATAAAATAATAAATAGCTTCCAACTCGGCCTGCGAAGCTCGCAAATAAAAAGTTTGTACATCACGAAAGTTAAACGAATTTATTGCTCCAGACTCAAATTTCTCTTGCGAAATCTGAAGATTTAATTTAGCAGCTTTCACATTTTCCTTGGCGATATCCAACAACTCTTTTCTAACTAAATAAAATTCAAATAAATTTGAAAGGCTATTTGTTAAACCGTGTTTCATATCGTCTATTTTAACCAATCCAATCTCTGTATCTATTTCTGCAATTTGTACTGCACGCTTTCTATTTCCGCCGCTGTATAGATTCCAGCTAAGCGTTAAATTTCCATACAAATTTGCCGAATTCGACCAGCTTGCATCGTGCTCGGCGAAATTAAGGCGAGTACTCGACCCCGTTGCTCCACCTCTAAAATCTAATGCTGGCAAGTAATTACTTTTTGCAGCAGCAATTGCATTCTCCATAAGTCTCTGATTTACAAATTGGTTTTGCAGCGTTTTATTATTTTCAAACATTTGCGCTTCTAAATCAACAAGTGAATAATCTTCTGGAATTGCTTCGAATACTCCTGTTAATTCATAATCAACAAGCTCTTTATCAGCCATTAAATAAGTTAAATTACGTATTGAATTTTTATACGCAACCTCTTGCAAAAGATATCCTGAGCGATCTGATAAATATGCATTTTGAGCCTGCAAAACATCGTAAGTTACAACTGCTCCGTAAGCTTTTCTATCTTCCATTTGTTTATATCTGTCTTCAGATAAAGTAAGAACTTCCTGAAAAGTTGCCAGTTTCTCTTTTTGAAGCAGAACATCGTAATAAGCTAATATTATAGATTGAATTGTGCCTTCGACCATAATTGCGGTATTATTCTGAGAAAGCTGCTCCAACTCGTCTAAACGCGTTTTATTTATTCTAACAGAATAACCATCAAAAATAGTCCAATTTACCGAAGCACCTGCAGAAAACCGGTTTGTTACATAATTTTCAGTCTCATTAATATTGTACGAATTATCATCTCCCAACGAAAGATTTATATATGGATATCTGCCAGCAGTTCCCCAGTTATTCTGTATTTCGGCAACTTGTTGATTCCCTTTTGCGATAATAATACCGTAATTATTTTCTAATGCAATAGTAATTGCATCAGCAATCGATAAAGGAGTTTGTGCCTTCGACGCAAAACTAAATACGATTAATAATAATATAATTTGTCTCTTCATCTATCTATATTTTGCAAATAGTTTATTGAATTTTGTTGAATTAATCTTCCAACTCTTTACTAAGTTCTTCAGGAGTTTTTTCGTCTTGAAACTTTCTTTGGGCGTGTATCCATGCAATTTCAACTTCCTCACGCTCAAATTTTCTTCCGTGCCATAATTCTCTAGTTACTTTTCTAAAATCGTTTAAAACAAGTACAAGTGCAGGGAAGAAAAGTAGAATAAACATAGTTCCAAATGCTACGCCATAAACTAACGAAATAGCCATTGGAATTAGAAATTGTGCCTGAAAACTTTTCTCCAGAATTAACGGAAACAAGCCAAACGAAGTAGTTAGTGTAGTTAATATTATAGGGCGTAATCTAGATTTTCCGGCTTTTATAATAGATGCCTTTACTTTTCCGCCCTCTGCAATTAATAAATTATATTTTGCAAGAAATACCACTGCATCATTTACAATTACCCCGGTTAACGCAATAATCCCCCACAGACTCAACATCGACAATGTTTTTCCGTGTATTCCGTGCCCCCAAATAGAACCTAAAATAGCAATAGGGATCATTATTAAAATAAGTATTGGCTGTTCAAACGATTTGAAATTAATCATCAGAATAAAAATAATAACTAAAAATGCCATCGGGAAAAGGATCATTAAATCAGCCATGTTTCGTTCGCTCTCTTTTTGCTGGCCTTGAAATTGAACTGTAATTCCGGGATACAACATTGTTAATTCCGGAATAATTTCAACTTTAATTTGCTGTAAAATATCGGAAACAGAAGCATCAGGATCTACCATGTCTGCATCTACGCGCATTTCGCGTTTACTGTTAAACCGCTGAATATTTACCGGCCCCCGTTTTAATTCGTAATCAACCAATTCGGTAAGAGGATAAACTCCTTGCGGTGTTACTATTTTCATTCTCTCCAATTGTCCTAAACGCTCGCGACCTTCGGCAGGATAACGAACCCAAATACGTAATTCATCGCGCCCCTCTTGTAAACGTTGCGCTTGTCCGCCGTAAAAAGCTTGTCTTACTTGGTTTGCAATAGAAGATTCTGTAAAACCTAACATGTACGCCTTTGGTTTTAAACTTAAAAGAATCTCTTGTTTACCCAGCGAGTTAGTGTTTACAATATCTTTTAATTGAGGTAATTCTTGTAGTTTTTCAAAAAGAAATTCGCGCCCCAAATTTAACTCATCAATATTTCGAGAAAGTAACCCGATTGAAACTGGATTACCAAAACGTCTTCGCGAAGAACCGATTGTAAACTTTTCAGCTTCAGGTAAATTTCCTGTTTTTTCTCTTATTTTTTTGATAATTTCAAAAGAGCTAATTCCTGTCTCTTCAGAGTCTCGTGGCGAAACACCTATACTTCCGGTATGCGCACCTACTTCTCCTCCACCAAAACCTCTTCCAAGCTGAATTGTACTGTTTTCAATAATATCAATTGTATCGTTGTATTCTTCTTTTAGCTCTTCGTTAACAACCCAAACAATACTATCAAAACGTTCAAGATATTCCATAGTTTGCCTTTCGCCCGAACCAGGTGTAAAAGCAATATTTATATCGAACGAATCAAATTCCATTCTTGGGAAAAATGTTGTTTTTATTATTTGTCCGCCAATTAAACCACCAGTAATTAACATCATCGCAACCGGAATGGCAATAACAATATAGCGCCATTTTATAATAAGATGTAAAACTCTATCGTAAGCATAATCGCGCAACCATGTAAAAAATCTCTCAGTATATTTTCTAATTCCTTTATTTTTTGACTTAAGAACTTTTCGGTTTAAAACGTGTTTATTTCCAAGGTGAGCCGGGAGTACAAAAAATGCTTCGAATAGAGAAAATGCCAAACTTAATATTACAATTATCGCCATTTCGTACATCATTTCCATCCGGCCTGTAATAAAAATAAGTGGCGAAAAAGCAACCATTGTAGTTAATACAGATGTAACTACTGCTGGAATTACTTCTACTGTGCCATCAACTGCTGCTCGCATTGGCCCTTTCCCTCGTTCAAAATGTTGAAATATATTCTCTCCGATTACAATTCCATCGTCAACCAATATTCCAATTACCAGTATCATTCCGAAAAGCGACATTAGGTTGATGGTAACTCCCATCCAATTTGCCACAATAAACATGGCCAGAAACGATGCTGGTATTCCCCAGGCTACCCAAAGAGATAACCTAGTACTTAACATTAATCCAAGTATTATAATTACAAGTAATAATCCTTGTCCTCCATTTCTGTAGAGTAATTCTAATCTACTGCCAAGAATCTCTAAATAAGATCTGGAAATAACTAATTCAATACCTTGATTTTTATTATTAAAATCAGTAACGTACTCTTTAACGTACTTATCAATTTTTGCAAGATCCTCTGTTATTAATTTCGAAACAGATATGCTAATTAATGGCTTACCCTTTTCAAGTGTTTTGTTTGGCGTGTCGGAAAATTTCTTTTTAACCAAAGCAATATCTCTGATTCGAATAATGCTTCCATCTGGATTTGCTCGAAGAATAATATCTCCTATTTTATTGGGGTCTGCACTTCTAGAGCGCATTCGAATAAGCATCTCCTCTTCCATTGATCGGATTTGACCACCAGAAACATCTCGGTTATTTTGTGATATGGCATTTTGTAATTCGGTAAATGTAATTCCATATCGTAACAAATCTTCCTCATTTGCTTCTACCGAAATTTCAAGAGCTGGAAATCCGGAGAGTGAAACCTGACTAATAACACCAGATGACAAAAATTCTTCTTCAATTCGTTGAGCATATTCTTTTAAAGTAAGCAAATCTACATCGCCTGTTACAAGCAATCGCATAGCAGGCGAGGTGGTTCTCCTTTTAAAAACTAGCGGTCGTTCTGCAGCCGTAGGAAAAGATGAAATTCCATCTACTGCATTTTTTATTTCAATAAGTGCTTCGTCTATATCGTAGCCGGGAATAATTTCTATGGTAACTCTCGAGCTGTTTTCCGACGAGGTAGAAGTAATTTCATATATTCCCGGAATTGCACGTACAGCTTCTTCTATTCTAGAAGTAACACCCTCTTCCATTTCAACAGGAGAGGCTCCTGGGTACGAGACACTTACAAATAAAATTCGTGAAGGGCGTTCTGGGAAGAAGGACTTTTTCATGGAATACATGCTGAGTCCTCCAACTATCAATAAAAAAACAATAGTCAAATTTGCATAAAATGGAAATCTGACAAATATTTCAACTAGCTTTTTCATGCCTAGGCTTTTTCTTTAGATTTTGGATTTCCTTGTCCCGATTTTCCAGCTCCTTTTTTATTTTCCGGTTTTGGCTGCTCTTCTCCAATAACCCCTACCGGACTATTTTCCTGAACATTTACTAATGGTTCAACAACAACTTTAACGCCTTCTTTTAAGCCATTAAAAATCAGGGTAGTTTCGTTGGTTTTTATAATATTTATTTCTTGTTTTTTTAATTTACCATCAATAATTACAAATACTTCGATTGAGTTAAAAACTGCGCTTCTTGCAATTTCCATTGCAGCAGCAATTTTTTGCCCCGGAAATTCGACTATTTTATATTCTCCTGCCAACATCTCAACATTTGAGGCGTGTTGTACTTTCACAAAAATACTTCGCGACTGCGTATTTACATTTATAAAATTGGATTTACGGATTACGACACCGGGCATTTCCGACACCCTGTTTTTTGAAAAAACACGAACTTTATCACCAATTTTAATCCATTTACTATATTTGTTTTCTACCGGAACTTCAACTTCTAACTGGTCGGTACGAATCATTTTTGCAATTTGTCCGCCGGTATTTATATACCCTCCAACTTCGAAGTTTACCAAAGTAAACGTTCCGTTGAACGGCGCATAAAGGGAGTGGCGTTTTAACCTTTTCTCGTCTTGTTGAATCCCATAAAATTCGCTTAAAACATTCCGGCTAGCTAGAAATATTTTAAGTTTTTCGTCTCTAATTACTGGCATCTCCGGCAAATCTTCTTCCATATTTATTGCTCTGAAAAACATTTCATATGCATCTAACTGATCTGGAAAATCAACTTTAATATCGGGAAGTAAAGTGATTATTGTAGTTAAAAATCGGCTTTTTCTGGCTTTCAATGCAAGCTCTACTTCATCTTTATAAATCTCTGCAATTAATTGTCCTTTTTTAAACGACGCTCCTTTTCTGAGCGAAATACTTCCCTTTTCGATTTTACCCGAAGCTTCGGCAACCAATGTAATTTCGCTACTAGAAACCACTCGTCCTTCGCGAGCAACCGACGAAATAATTTCGTCATACTTTACCGTTTCTGCCTTTACAAAACGTTTCATTTCTTTATCCGGCATACGCGGAGGCTCCGGTTTCATCGAAACAAATAATTTTGAGAGTGCTGCTGAACCTCCAAGTAATATAATAAGAGCAACAACAATAAATGTAATTTTTCTCCAACTCATAACTAAATATTTTCTATATTTTACAATACTAATTTTTATGCTTGTACAACCTATTAACAAAATGAATAATATATAGTTGTAATAAAAAGTAGGGCAAAAGTCTATAAATAATCAGAACAAAAAAATCTTTTACTGAATATTAAGAATAATGTAAATATAAATTTACAGTTATCAGACTAGGATGTCTGACTTCTTTCCGTAATAAAGGTTTAATTAAAGCTGTACTGAAATTCAATTAAAAAGAAATTACTAATCTGAAACAAAAGAGTGTATATGATAAAGTCCGTCAAGAGTCAACATCTGATCGGTATTTTTTATCTGTTTGGTTAGTGGAGCAATTACCAAACTTAGGCCTCCTGTGGCAACTACATTTAGTTTTTCATTTAACTCATTTTGAGTTTGTTCGATAATAGAATCTACCAACCCTGTAAACCCAAAAACAACGCCTGCTTGAATGGCATGAATAGTATTTTTGCCCAAAATAGATGGTGGTTGAGTGAGATGAATTTGAGGCAACTGTGCCGTTTTTCCGGCAAGTGCGCCTACTGCCGTTTGTAGTCCGGGAGCAATGGCAACTCCAAGAATTTCTGAATTTTTCCCGATAGTTGTAAAAGTAAGTGCCGTTCCAAAATCGATAATCATTGTAAGATTACCAAATTTTTGAAATGCAGCAACAGCATTGGCAACAATATCGCTTCCAATCTCATATGGATTCATAACTTTTATTGGCAGCTTCTCATAAATTTCTGGATTAACAACAGTAATATTTGAATCGGGGATTAACCCTGAAAGCATTTCTGTAAACGGACGAACCAAAGACGGAACAACGCTACTAAGCATAATCTCGGCAATCTCGGCGTAGCTAATATTACCCGCCAAAAGCAGAGAACGAAATATTACTTCGTATTCGTCGGCAGTTTTTAACTGATCGGTTTGAATGCGCCAATTATTTAACCAGCCGTTATTTTTGTGAACGCCAAAAACAATATTTGTATTTCCAATGTCGATTGCCAATAACATATTTGCAAAATTTTAGAACAAACTTAATTGTTAATATTCAGAAAAAATATTTTTACTGAGAATAATCTCCTAATATTGTCTGTAAGGAATAGATAAAAACTGAGAAATAATGTAATATTTGAAAGATATGCGGGGTGCCAAAAAATAATAAGAAACTCTAACCGTTTAATATTTAGCATTGCAGAGTTGCCATAAAATTAACCCTCATATTTATTATGTTATTTGAATTCTGCAAAATATGTACTATTTTTAGGTTTAATTGTTTCCATATTTAATTCTTACACGATGCAAAACACGAAAAACCCATTAATTTATATTATCGAAGACAGCATAGTTTATAAAGATTTGATTGTTGGTTATTTGCAATCGAAAAAATATAAAAATATAAAAGTGTTTAAAAATGGAGAGGAGTGTTTAAATAACATTAAAGTAAAACCCGATATTATTATTTTAGACTATTCGTATGAAGGAATTAACGGACTTGAATTTATGCGAAAAGTAAAACAGGAATATCCTGAAATTGATTTTATATTTTTAAGTGGGCAGAGCAAAATACCTGTGGCCATAAAAGCAATGAAATTAGGTGCTGCCGATTATATTATTAAAAATGAACAAGCTCCATTCAGGCTAGTGCGTTCTATCGATCAACTTCTTTCAGCAACAAAAAAAGAGAAAATTAGAAAAGGATTTAATATTGGCATAGTTGGATTTTTTATTATGCTTTTCGTTATTATAATGACAATTATTTTTGTTTCTATATTTTTTGATTTAGAACTTTAATTTTGTTGTTCTCCCATCGGCTTTTGCATTTATCCAAAATCACAAAATGATTAAAAAGATAACTTTTATAACTTTTATTGCTTTTGTATTTATATCCATTTCTGGATGTAACGAAAAACAGTTAGTTCCCAATTATCTTAAAAAATATTCAAAAGAATATTTAGAAAATCCGCGACAGGCAAATTTGCATTGGTTTACCGACGCAAAATATGGAATGTTTATTCATTACGGTTTATATGCCCAGCTAGAAAAAGGAGAATGGGTTCAGTTGCGCGATACAATTCCGCTAGCCGAATATGCAAAACTTAAAGATACGTTTACCGCTGATAAATTTGATGCCGATTTTATTACTGACCTCGCGATAAAAGCTGGAATGAAATACATTACAATTACCGGCAAACATCACGATGGGTTTTGTCTTTTTAAGACGGAACAAACCGATTTTAATAGTTTAAACTCACCTTGTGGTAGAGATTTAATTGGAGAATTGGCAGAGGCATGTAATAAAAAGGGATTGGGGTTATTTTTATATTATTCGTATGCTGCCGACTGGAAACATCCCTATTTTTATTCGCGCGAGGCTGGTTGGAAAAATGCTCGTCCGGCATACCAAAATGCACAGCCTGAATATAAATTTCAAAAAGATAAAGATTTTAGAATTTATGTTGATTATGTACATGAACAGTTAAAAGAGATTCTTACGCAATATCCAACAATCGCAGGTATTTGGTTCGACCCAATAATGGGATTATATAATCGCCCCGACCTGTTTCCTGTTGAAGAGACTTATGCATTAATTCGAAGTTTAAGTTCGCATGCATTAATTTCGTTTAAACAGGGTGCAAATGGCGATGAAGATTTTTCTGCTCCCGAGCGAAATGCAACTAATAAAGTGGGAAGCCAATTTGAAGTAGCTCGCATGGTTTATGAAAAAAATATAAACAAACCCAAGGAAATTTGTAACACACTTCAGCCACATGCTTGGGGATATGATAAACGCAACGATGGAAAACATAAAACCGCAGAAGAACTAGTTCAGATTATAAAAGAAACCTGGGCAAAAGATGCCAATTTATTAATGAATGTGGGTCCGCTGCCAGACGGAAGTTTTCCGGAAGAAGATATTCAATCGTTAACAAAAGCTGGTGAAATTTTAAAAAATTAAGGCTTGATTTAGGGCATTTTTTATTGCAAACTTATCATCCTGCAAATATTTTGATAATTATTCGGGAATAGCAGTTTCGGCGGTTGTTCTACTTTGGTTATACTATAGATTTGTAATTAAATAGTGTTTAGTTTGAATTACAATAAAAAACCGTTCCATCTATTTTATGTAGATTATGGAACGGTTTTTTTTGCTTAGGCATTGTTTAGCACTTGTTTCGTGAACAAGGACTATTGGTTATAAAGTAGCCTAAAAAGCCACCAAAAAACATGCTTTTAGCTATTTCGCCAAATGTTATTTCTGACAGCTCTTTTCCTTCGGTAAAATAAAAATAGAGAACTCCTGCAACTGCACCTAACCCAATATAAATAAGTGTTTTTTTGCCATGCGCCGACCAAAGTTTTCTTTTAATCCAACTACCTTCCGACTTAATATCTAATTGCTTAAACTCCATATTATTAGATAATTACTCAGCTGTTTTCAGCAAAACGTCGTTAATAATTTTTTCAAACTGCTCTTTTGGTAGAGCACCTTGAGACATTTGTGGTTGCCCTGATAAAGGAACAAATAATAGCGACGGAATACTTCTAATACCAAATGCTGATGCTAATTCTTTCTGTTTTTCAGTGTCAACTTTATAAATAATTATTTTACCGTCGTATTCTTTTGCAAGCTCTTCTAACACCGGCGCAATTTGTTTGCATGGACCACACCAATCGGCATAAAAATCAATAATACAAGGTTTATCTCCCTCGTATTTCCACTCTTTATTTACCTCATAGTTAAAAACCTTTTCTTTAAAAGAGTCATTAGTTAATTGTACTGTCATCTTCTCGGAAGACGCTGATTTTGCAACTGCGCTATTTTCTGTTTTTGCTTCTGCATTTTCTGTTTTTGCCGTACCATTTGTACAACCTATATTAATGGCTAATATTGCCAAAAGAACTACTGCTAAATTTTTCATGTTTATTATTTTTTGTTTCTCTGATGAACTTTGGAAATAATATAATTTTTAATTTTCAACTTTATTTAGTTACATGCCAGGTATTCGAGGCATTCGTTTCAGTTTTTAATTTTTATAGTAAAACCCCCATCCTTTTTTAAGCCAATGACCAACAATAGAAAGCATTATTATATTCTCCTTTTTAATGGTTTTTGTTATAAATGCAGCCCCATCGCCCGAATCCATATAAAAATTAGATATATAAACAGATAATCTCTATCGGAAACAAGAGTTACTTTATAGCCTTTTTTAAGTAATTTAATTGCTGCTTCGACATCCGCAAAACCACCACCAAAACTAAAAAAGTAGAGTTTTATAGAAAATATTTCTGCCACGCACTTGCATCATTCATACTTGATGCAAAAGTATTAGGTTGCAACTAATCATACAATATTAGCGGATATTTTTTAGATACAATTGGTATTGAAATATGATAGTTTTAAAGCTGTCAAAAGATATCTTTCAAGTTTTAAATTATCACTGCACACTCTAAAGTATTGAGTAAAAAAAAACCATCCGTCAACTGACGGATGGTTTTCTATTTCGAGATGTGTTGTCTTTATTAAGATTTCGCACTCTCTTCTTTCGGAGCTTCTTTTTCCTTTGCAGGAGCCTCTTTTTTTGCCTCTACTTTAACCTCGGCAGCAGCTTCGGCTTTTGGTTCGGCAACTTTTTCTTCTGCTTTAACTTCTGCTTCAGCAGCAATTTTCGCCTCTTCTTCAGCAGCTCTTTCAGCGGCAGCTTCTTTAACTTTCGCTTCAGCTTCAGCAGCTAATTCGGCATCTCTTGCAGCAAATGATGCTGTTCTTTCCTCATTGATTTTAGTTTCAGCATCAAATTGTTTTTTGGTTTCTGCCGCAGCATCTCCCGCCAAACGATCTATTTTTGCTTGAATTTTAGCATCTTTTTCAGATAACCAACTATCCAAACGTTTTTCAGCTTCAGCTTCATCAAAAGCTCCTTTTTTAACTCCACCCATTAAGTGTCTTTTGTACAATACTCCTTTGTACGACAAAATTCCCCTAACAGAGTCAGTAGGTTGTGCGCCTTTTGTAAGCCAATCAAAGGCTTTATCAAAATCGAGATCTATCGTTGCAGGATTCGTGTTAGGATTATAAGTTCCAATCCTTTCAATGTACCTGCCATCTCGTGGCGCCCTGCCGTCTGCTACCACAATGTGATAGTAGGCATAACGTTTGCGGCCGTGCCGCGTTAATCTCATTTTTACTGGCATAATTCTTTAATTTTATTTTGAAAAATGTGGCGCAAAGATAGCATAAAAAACTGTTAT
>DAOVTY010000098.1 GCA_030632865.1 Bacteroidota bacterium | reverse complement strand
TTTGAAAAGTTTAAGTGTACAAAACCATTTTCGGAACTGCCAAATTCGGGCAGGTTCGAATTTACGAATTCTGATTGCACCATAGAACCAGAATTTATGTGATGAGCATTGTCTAAAGTAAAATACTGCAAATTTGCATCACCAGCTGAAACATATATTATATCAGGATATTCTTTCAGGATAGAAAGCATTGCATCACGAAACCCTTTGAAGTCGGGGTGATGATTATCTTTTCGTGTACCAAGTACTTTTCTATACAGTGTATAAGGTGCTTCAATAACATTTTGTTTTAATGAGAAATAGCCATCACTATTTCCATAACTTTTCAGAGTGTGATGCCCTGCAATTACCACATGTTTTGTCGGGTAATGTCTGCGTATGGCATCTTCAATCAGAATAACGACATCTCTGCTTGTTTCAATACCACATTTATTAAAACGCCTGTCGTATTTATGAACCCACCAATGTGTGTCTATTAAAATTACTACTAAACGATCGTTCAATACAACTTCTTTGGGTCCAGGACAAGCAGCATCGGGTATATAAACTGGTCCGTTATATTCCCTTTCAAGTTCCTTTTCTATTTGTTTAATCATCTCTTTTCCCAATGAACCTCCATTTGCCCACTCTTTTTCGCCGGGGGCAAGCAGCAGTGGATTTTTATTGTTTTGAATAAGTTTTTTTGATAACTTATTTTCTCCCATATCATACGTATTTCCAAGCATCAGAAAGGCAAGATTGCTTGAATCCTGAATAGCTTCATTCCATTTTTGAAACAATTCATTTTCCAAAGAACCTTCTGTTGTATTGCCTGCAATAAAAATGCTGTAAGAATTTGACTGCTGTGCTGTTGCAAAGGTTACACTTAAAGCAACAAACAAAATCAGATAAAGAAGTTTTATATATTTTATTTTTGTTTTCATTTTAATTCTCAAAAATGCCTAAATTACCAGTAAGTGCTGTCTGCAAGAAAACTCACTATTTTACAGTGCTTAGTCAGAAATCGTCAAGTTCGAGGCTTGCGAAGTGCTGAATAACAATAAGTTTACTTTTGTAAATGTTTGTTTTCAGCACAAGCGTAACGAAGAAATTGGCGTTTTATGGCAAGCACTAAGTACTGCTATAATTGTAAGAATACCAATAGAAATGCGATAACTGAAACCACTAAACCCACCATAAAAACATTGTATGCCCACCTGAGTAACTTGTATTTTATGGCAAGCACCTTTCCTAACAAATATTGGTCTTTTGTAAGTGAGGAATACAAGTATTGGTCATCATTTATCATTTCTCCAATAGCCCATTCGTATTCGTCTAATTCCATTTTATAGAAATTCCCAAAAAATAATAAATTAATATTCCTTTGCTTAATATCATTTTGGCTAACCTTTCCGGAGGAAATATGTGGTCTAGTAGATAATATTGCAAGAATAATAGTTGACAAGCTAAAGACAATAAATATAACAGTGGGAATAATAATAGCCGGATTCTCTTGAAATTTACTTGCTATTGCAACTAATCCCAACGAAATAATAATCCCATTAAGCGAAATCAGAATGTTGGATTTATTGTCAGCAATGGAACTCAGGTTTATTTGGTTTCGTGCAGTAAGTTTAAACATTGTATCAACACCTCGGGAATATCTTTTCCCCTTTTCTGAAAAAGTCCGTTTCTTTTGTTTTCGTCTGTTTATGTTTTCCTGTAAAATTCTAAGATTTTTCTCTTTAGTTCTTACTGTATCATTAAAATAATAATTTGAGAAATAAGAGTGGTTTTTGAATAACCTTACAGACTCTTTTTCAAATTCTATTTTTTTTAGTTTTCTGATATCACAATTGGCCAGTTCTTGCCTCAATTTTTCAGCAAGTTTAAAATAGTTTTCTGTTCCCAGATGCATCATATCGGCATCGCATAAAATTTCTGCAATTTTATTAGTTGGCCGATGAGGAAATGTAGTTTCCATAATATATCCAGAAATAAGATCTCTTACATTTTTATCAACTTCTTTACTCTCCAGGAAATCCACAGCAATTGCAACGCTTTCTGCTTCGTGCCCCTGATATTTTCTGATATATCCCACATCGTGAAACCAGGCAGCAGCTAACAAAGAGTTCATCTCATCTTCGTTCAAATTCTCTTTAGTACCAATAATTTTTGCATTTTTTACTACATCCCGGGTATGTTCGATAGTGTGGTACGTTAAATTTACCGATGATTTCTTTATTATGAGATCACTGGCATATTTTTCAACCTCTTTTAATAGTTCTGAATTAATTCTCATAATGTTTTTTTTAAACAATTTTTCTGTTCTTTTCAATAACAAATTTATGGAGCAAAACCAATTTTTCACTCCCTTTTATTTTAGAAGATCCAATCCTCTCAAATGTATTTTGGGCAACATTGTTTAATTGTTTATAAACCTCCTCTGATATTAACAAGCAGGTATTATATTTTTTGTTCAGTTGCTCGATTCGTGAAGCCATTATTACCACTCGGCCTGTAATTGAATATTGTTTGCGTGTTGACGAACCAATATTACCTGTAACAGCCTCATCGTAATGAATCCCAATACCTATTCGTGTTTTTGGAATATTTCCTTTATGATATTCGCTACTAATTTTATTGATTATTTCCTGTGCTGCTTCCGTGGCATGCTGACTGCTATTTCCGATTGAAACCGGTGCACCAAAAGTGGCCATAAATCCATCTCCAAGAAATTGATTAATTACTCCGTGATGAGTTTGCACAATATCAATCATAAAACCGAATAAACTATTTAGATACGACACAACCTCTTCCGGCTGATGCTGTTCAACAAAGGGAGTAAACTGCCGAATATCGAGAAACAGAATGCTGACTTTTTTCCTCGCACCTGAAAGTTCATTATGATTTTTTAAAATATTATCGGCAATTTGTGGGGATATCTGCTGCCCAAACAGATCGATAACCTCATTCTTTTCTTTAATATTATTCCACGAAACCAACATCTTCTTTTTTATAAGGTCGGCAGCAAAACCAGCCGCTATCCCGGTAATAAGCATAATTAATCCCTGCCCTAAATATTGCATTCCTGTTAAATCTGGATGAGTAATATCTACTGGAGTATTCCCAAAATAAGTCGAATAATAAATAGATATTAGAATGTATTCAAAAGCTGAGAGTGTTCCGGTAAATACCGACAATTTAAAATTTAGCCTGAATGTGGAGAGTACAATAAAAATAAAATAAGTTAGGGTTGCAGGTGCCTGCAAAATAATAGTTTGGTTTGAATATTCAACTATTAATATTAAAAGAAGACTAAGCAGACTAACTTCTGAAAAACTGTTGAAATACCCAAAAACACGAGGATTTCGAAAATAGAATCTATTACTGTTGCCTATTAAATAAAGAACAAAAAATTCATACACTATTATAAGAAATGTAAAAATTAAAATAGCATAAATAGCAATATGGGTTTTGAAAATTTGAAGATATTCCTCTCTGTAAAAAAAATAAATAACCAACAGGATTATTGCTTCAAGCCCTAAAAGACCAATTAGAATTAATGCGCGAGATCTTTCACTTTTTGAGATTTCAACATTATAAACTTTTTCGAATGATACTAAATCTTGCATCTGATTTTAAATTTATATTTCACCAAAAAAATGACGAAGCAAAGTTAGTTTATATTCACTAACCTGCAAGTGTTTATTCAAAAAAATAGAAGTTAGCATAAAATCTATAATTTACATTTTAAAGAGAAAGAAATACAATAATGATCCAGCAAGAATTACAATCGTTCAACACCTAGAGATAATAATTTTTATCGCTTATTTTAAGATGTTTCTTATATAAACAATAAACTTCAAACTTCTTTCCCTATTTTTGCGCCGCAAACAAAACGATTAGAGAATGACATTTCTGGAAGAGATAAAACGCAGGCGCACATTTGGAATTGTAAGTCACCCGGATGCAGGAAAAACAACACTTACCGAAAAACTGCTACTTTTTGGTGGTGCAATTAGAGTTGCCGGTGCTGTAAAAAGCAACAAAATAAAGAAAGGTGCAACTTCCGATTTTATGGAAATAGAACGCCAGCGTGGGATTTCTGTGGCTACTTCGGTAATGGGATTTGAGTACAACGGATACAAAATAAATATTCTAGACACTCCCGGTCACCAGGATTTTCAGGAAGATACTTTCCGTACCTTAACAGCAGTTGACAGTGTAATTATTGTTATTGATGCGGCAAAAGGTGTTGAGCCACAAACCGAAAAACTGATGAATGTTTGCCGAATGCGAAAAACACCAGTAATTGTTTTCGTGAATAAAATGGACCGCCCGGCACAAGACCCGTTTACATTGATGGACGAAATTGAAGAACAACTAAAAATAAAGGTTCGTCCGCTTAGTTGGCCAATAAATAACGGACCTGATTTTAAGGGAGTTTACAATATATTCAATAAAAGTTTAAAGCTGTTTAAACCAGATATTCAGGGAATTGAAGAGCGCATAAAATTTGAAGACATTTCGAATCCTGAACTGGAAAATTATATTGGCGACGATGCCAAAATTTTGCGCGAAGAGATAGAATTAGTTGAAGGAGTTTATCCGGAATACGATAATGCGCCTTATTTGGCAGGTGATTTAGCTCCTGTATTTTTCGGGAGTGCTTTATATAATTTTGGTGTTCAAGAGCTTTTAGATGCATTTGTAGAAATTGCACCAAGCCCGAAATCTAGTTTTACCGAAGAGCGCGAAATTAATCCTGAAGAGAATGGGTTTACAGGTTTTATATTTAAAATTCATGCCAATATCGATCCAAATCATCGCAGCCGGATTGCATTTGTAAAAATCTGCTCGGGCAAGTTCGAACGAAATAAAATGTATAAAAATATCAGGCTGGGGAAAACATTTAGGATATCGAGCCCGACCGCTTTTATGGCATCGCAAAAAGAGATAGTGGAAGTTGCATACCCTGGCGATATTATCGGAGTGCCTGACACAGGAAATTTTATTATTGGCGATACATTAACCGATGGCGAGATTGTTCATTTTAAAGGGCTACCAAGTTTCTCACCCGAAATGTTCAGGTACATAGAAAATGCCGACCCAATGAAATCGAAGCAGTTGCGAAAAGGTGTTGACCAGTTAATGGACGAAGGTGTGGCGCAGCTTTTCACAAGTGCTTTTAATGGTCGTCAGATTATTGGAACGGTTGGTCAACTTCAGTTCGAAGTAATACAATACAGGTTAGAACACGAATACAATGCAAAGTGTAGGTTCGAACCTCTGTCGATGCACAAAGCTTGTTGGATTGAAAGCGATAATGAAAATATTCTTATTGAATTCAAAAAACGCAAACATCAGAAAATGGCTAAAGACAAACTTGGTCGGGATGTTTTTATGGCCGACTCGCAGTTTATTTTAAAAATGGCGCAGGATGAATTTAAGGATATTAAATTCCATTTTACTTCGGAGTTTTAGGGAGAAGTATTTAGAAATAAGTAGTTAGTAGAAAGTACAAAGTCGTAAGTAGAAAGCACCTAGCTACTAAACATAAGAGAAACCTCAATATATTTTTTGAGTTTCGCGCTGGTAGTAAAGTCTATCTTAATACTATGACAACGACTTGGGTTAAAAAGTTGGATACAATTTTTCGCCTTAAAAAGGGTTCTTAAATATTGCATAGCATAGTCATACATAATTTAAATTGATAGTTTAACAGAGCCACCAAAATCCAACATCAGAAATACGGCAACCAGTATCAATCTTTTTTCATATTTTCACAACAAAAAACCAAATGATTTTACTCAATACTTTTTACGACGGTTATCTGTTCACCTATTTTATTCTCCCTGCACTTATATTTTTATCAAGAATTATTGACGTTACAATTGGCACAGTACGAATTGTAATGGTTTCGAAGGGGCAGAAATCATGGGCACCAATTTTAGGTTTTTTCGAAGTGCTAATTTGGTTAATCGCAATTTCTAAAATATTTCAAAACCTCGACAACTGGGTATGTTACGTAACTTACGCAGCAGGTTTTGCAACAGGAAATTATATTGGATTAATTTTGGAGGAGCGACTTGCAGTGGGTATTGTCAAAATTCAAATTATTACACGCAAAAAAGCAGGAAAGCTAATTAAAAACCTAACAGAAGCCGGCTACGGAATTACATTCCACGAGGCCGAAGGAAGCAGTGAAACAGTAAGTATTATATACAGTATTATTAACCGTGTAGAAATTCAGAAAGTAGAAGATATTATAGTTGCTACCAATCCAAAAGCATTCTATTCTGTAGAAGATGTAAAATCGGTAAATAAAGGGGTATTCCCTGGCAAAACCGTTTGGAGAAAGGGAAAGTAAAAAATAATGGACAAGAAAAATAGTGTATTTATTGCGACAAGTTTAGATGGCTATATTGCAGATAAAAATGGAGGAATTGATTGGCTACATTCAATACCAAATCCCAATAATGATGATATGGGATATGTAAAATTCACCAACGTTATTGATGCTCTTGTGATGGGAAGAACAACGTTTGAAACTGTTTGTGGATTTGATGTTGATTGGCCATATAATAAGCCAGTATTCGTATTAAGTAATACTTTAAATAAAATACCTGACAGTTATAAAGAGAAAGCATTTTTGGTTAAAGGAACATTGACAGAAATTTTAGAACCGATTTACGAAAAAGGATATCATCGACTTTACATTGATGGAGGTACTACAATACGGAATTTTCTAAAAGCTGACTTAATTGACGAAATGGTAATTACTACAATTCCGATATTATTGGGTGGTGGTTCGCCTTTATTTTCAGAGCTTCCAAAAAAACTGAAATTTGAATTAATTAAGACTAAAACATTTTTGAATCAAGTTGTACAGAATCATTACAAACGAAAGAGGTAAAATACGAAATGCCAGTCGAATAGGTGGCTGACAACCAAAATAGCCTCCCCCAGTGCATACCTCGCGTTAAACTCTAATTATGGTATTGCAGTTACATGGGGCAAAATTACAAATTACAATTATACACATAAGAGCCCTTTGTACAAAGCACAAAATCGAAAGCACAAACTATTTATAAAAGTATCTAGTTAAAATGCAAAATAGGAACATATTGATTTTTGAGATTTAATAAAGTGGGTTAACATAAATCTATTGTAATATTTTTGTTTTAACCACTATGTTAGTACATTTGGTATTACCGAAACCCGGTTGCACAGAAATAAAGATTTGTGAAGTAGAACTGCCGCCCCAAGTTTCCTGATAAACAGTTGATACATATCCATTTGTAAACGCTTACAAATACTTAAAAACAGATATGTAATTAAAAAACAGATAATTAGAGAATAACGAAGATAAGCGGAATAAATATAATAGTACATATACAACAACGTTATAAGGCATTTTGAAAACTGAAAAACTGTAAATTTATTGAGCTATTAAAAAACAAGAATTAAAACAAAAAATAGAATTCGACAAATCGTAAAAGGAAAAATAAATAAAATCATTAACCTAAAAACATTAAAAAATGAAAACAACAGTTCTTTCCCTAATTGCAATTTGCATACTTCTTATAGGTTGCAAAAAAGAAAATCCAAATGTAGAGCAAGATGACCAGATAATTGTTGGAGGAGTATACCATGATTACACTCAAGTGATAGAAAATCCATGCGATATAAAAATCAATATCTCAGAAAAGTCTTATAGTTTTAATAAATCAGAAGCTATCTACAGTTCTCACCAGCCAACTTCCAATCAAAATGTGTTTATGATTTATCTTTCTGACACTACCTCAAATAATAAAATCAGATTAGATATTTTTACACCTTTTATAAAACCAGAGGATTTTTTTACGAAATCAACTTTAAAGACTGACACTCTCAAAATTAGCTGGTTAGGTACAACAGAAGACTTTTTTGATGCTAATGCAGTATTAAAATGGGATACTGCTACATTTGACAACATTAGCTTTAAAGGAAAAATGTCATTAGAGATTACTGAAAAAATTGTTGGAACAATTAATTCTGACACTTATTATCCCTTACAAAAATTTGATTTTTAATTTGAATAAAAAACGCCTTACAATCGAGTAGCCCGCCCCGCCAGTAATCACTAGCAGGGAGAGGCTCCAATGTCGTTTAGTTAAGGAAAAATGACATATTAATCAGTATATCAGCATATTATACGGATAATATTTTGTACCTTAGATGCATGAAATAAATAAAAAAGATATAATTATGCATCAACATCAAAGACCAAATCAAACTTATTCAAAGTTTGAAAAAAAAATTGACTTCAAGAGAATTTATTGAACGTCACAGAGTCAAACCAACTGATTTCACTAGGGAACGAAGCTTGCCATTTCATAAAGTTTTCTTTTTGCTCATCAACTTTTTAACCAAATCCCTTCAAGCGGAATTAGACAACCTATTCAAAGTTCTTTTGAACAAGGAGATTCCAGTAAATGGGGCAACAAAAGGGGCTTTTAGTTTGGCACGGAAAAAGCTCAACTATGAAGCATTTATTGAACTTGATAAAGATCAGATTGGTTTCTTCTATCAAACAGTGCCCTATAAGACTTGGCATGACTTCAGACTACTGGGAGTAGATGGTTCAATTGCCAGATTGCCCTTTAGTGCAGGAATAGCGGACAAATATGGAGTGCATGACACCTCTGAAACAGGGGTGCCAATCATCTATGCACGATTATCGCAAGCATATGATTTACTCAATAATTTAACTGTAGATGCAAACTTATCAACTTATGATGACAATGAACATAACCTGGCATTACAGCATGCTTCAATATTCGAAGCAGGTGATTTGGTATTGTACGACAGGAATTATGCCTCGTTTTGGATGTTTGCCTTACTGCAGCAAAAGAAAGTTCATTTTTGTGCCAGGCTGAAAGTAGGTAGTTGGAAAGTGGCAAAAGAGTTGGCGGATAGTGGTAATAGAGAAATATCAACCGAAATATACCCCAGTAAAGCTAGTGCAAAAAAATGCAAAGCATTGGGACTGCCAATAACTCCTATTAAACTCCGTTTTGTCTGTATAGAACTCAGTACTGGAGAAAAAGAAGTGCTTGTTACCAGTTTGCTGGACAACCACCAGTATCCTTATGAAATTTTTTCCGACCTGTACCAACTTCGCTGGCAAGTAGAAGAATCATACAAAACCATGAAGTCAAGATTGGAAATCGAAAACTTTAGTGGAAAAAGTTGTTTAGCCATTACTCAGGATTTCTATGCAAAAATATTTTCTTGCAACCTTACCTCGATACTGGTCAGTGGCGCAGATGAAGTGGTGGAAAAGATTTGCAAAGTGCGGAAAAGAAAGTACAAACCCAATTTTACACAAGCCCTTAATCGAATGAAAAACAGCATCGTCTTACTGTTCTACAGAGAAAAGGAAATTGCAGAAAAATATTTGGATGAATTAATAAGGCTATTTGCTACCAACCTTGAAATAATAAGAAACGACAGGCATTTTAAAAGAACCTTTAGAAAAAGCAAAAGAATATACCCGATGCCATACAAAGGCTCATTTTAAATATACAAATCAACTATATCCTTAATAATCCGTGATGATCAATATGTTCGGCAATGGAATAAATATGCCATTGAGTTACAAAAGAAAGGGAATTGCCATTTTCTTTTCTCATTTTGATTCAATAATTGACAAAATAATACGCGAAGTCATTATTTTCACCTTTTCAATATTTTTTTCTGCTAAAGGATATTAGAAATTTATCCTTAACTAAACGACATTGGAGGTGAACTGGCGGCTATTTGGTCGTCAGCCACCTACTCGATTATGGGCTGGTTTTTTTCTTCAGTAATTATTTCCTGTCTTTTTAAAGTATAAGTATTTACTTTAATTGTGTATCACAAACAGGACATTTACTTAAATGGTCATTCCCAAAAAAACCATAACCTGAATGGCAGCTAGAGCAA
>DAOVTY010000321.1 GCA_030632865.1 Bacteroidota bacterium | reverse complement strand
GTGAGATTCTAATTACAGATGAGTTTCAGCTTGGAGTAAAAATGACCAAATTCCCAGGAGGTGGTTTAGAGTTTGGCGAGGGGCCAATTGATTGTCTGAAACGAGAACTCCTAGAAGAGTGTAACGGACAGGAACTTAAAAATATTCGTCATTTTTATACAACCGATTTTTACCAGAAGGCTCTTTTTTATGAAAACACACAATTATTAAGTATTTACTATTTAGCTGAATTAAAAGAACCCCTTCAATTTAAAATATCAGAAAAACCATTTGATTTTAAAAGACTTGAAAATGGAAATCAAAGTTTTAGATGGATGCAAATAAATAACCTGAATGATGACGAATTTACATTTCCAATTGATAAATTTGTAATACAAAAGTTAAAAGATATATTTTAATGAAAATTACTATTCTCGGGCCTGCATATCCTTTTAGGGGTGGTATTGCAGCTCTAAATGAACGATTGGCCAAACAACTTATCTCTGATGGGCACACAGTTAATATTGTCTCGTTTACAGTGCAATATCCGAAAGTACTATTCCCTGGTAAATCTCAGTTTTCTGAGCAAACTGAATCTTTTGATTTTTCAATAACGAGAGAAGTAAACTCTGTAAACCCATTTAACTGGATTAAAGTTGGAATAAAATTAAAAAAGAATAAACCCGATTTGCTTCTTGTAAGGTTTTGGCTCCCTTTTATGGGAATGAGTTTAGGTACTATTTGTAGGTTTGTAAGTAAGAATAGACACACAAAAATCATTTCAATAGTAGATAATTTTATTCCACACGAAAAAAGACCGGGAGATAGTTTTTTAAGTAAATATTTTGCAAAACCTATTCATGGTTTTATTGCAATGTCGAGTAGTGTTTTAAACGATCTCAATAAATTTGATAATTCAAAACCTAAGAAACTTACACCTCATCCAATTTACGATCATTATGGTGTAATTGAAAGCAGAGAAACCGCATTGGCAAAACTAGACTTGCCAGCTAAAAACAGGTACATTCTATTTTTTGGATTTATAAGAGATTATAAAGGACTGGATTTGTTATTGCAAGCATTTACACACAGTTTTTTCAAAAAAAATAATATAAAACTTATTGTTGGTGGAGAGTTTTATGCCGATGAGAATAAATATTTGCAGCTTATTAAGGATTTAAAGGTTGAAGATATGGTTGTTTTAAAAACTGACTATATACCAAATAACGAGGTTAAGAATTATTTTAATGCTGCTGACATTGTTGCTCAGCCATATAAATCTGCTACACAAAGCGGTGTAACACAAATAGGCTATCATTTTAACAAACCAATGTTGGTAACAAATGTGGGAGGACTATCAGAAATAATACCACACATGAAAATTGGATATGTAGTGCCGGTAGATAGCGAGAAAATTGCAAATGCACTTATTGATTTTTATGAGAAAGAGCGAAAAGAGCAATTTACAAGTAACATTGTTGAAGAGAAAAAGAGGTTTAGTTGGGATAAAATGACTGAAACAATTTACTCCCTTGTGGATATAATCGGGAAATAAATATGGCGTAATTTAAATGCAATTTTTATTTACAAAATAATATAAAACTATAATTTTGCCTCCATAAAATACGAGTATTGGAGAGAATCTCTATATTTAGGACATCTTAGTTGAAAAAAGTTTTTCAACTAAGATTTAAACACAAATAAAGTGCAGCATTTTACAAAAGCAGAAATAAGACTTATCGAGGATCGTTACGAAGATTTTAAAAAAGAAATTAGCGATAAATTTGATAGTAAGCGTATCGCTCGAATCGAGAAGGCATTCCGATTTGCCAATGCTGCGCACGATGGTATAAAAAGAAAATCGGGAGAGCCATATATTATCCATCCAATTTCTGTTGCAAAAATAGTTGCAAAAGATTTGGGGCTTGGTGCCACGTCAATTGTGTCAGCATTACTGCACGATGTTGTTGAAGACACCGAATACCGAATATCTGACATTAGTAATATGTTTGGTGAAAAAGTTGCTAGAATTGTTGACGGATTAACAAAACTTTCTGGCGATTTTGACTCGCGGCAAGCATTAACATTAAAAAAAATATTAATGACCCTTTCAGACGATGTTAGGGTTATTCTAATAAAAATTGCCGACCGTTTGCACAATATGCAAACTCTGGACTCGATGTTGCCTCACAAAAAAATTAAAATTGCTGGAGAAACGCTTTTTATTTATGTTCCACTAGCACATAGATTAGGCTTGTATGCAATTAAAACCGAATTAGAAGAGCTCAGTTTTAAATATAAACATCCCGATGAACACAACCAAATAAAATATCTTTTACATAATCAAGAGGAGACGAGAAATTACCTTGTTACCAAATTTATTAAGCCAATAGAAGAAAAACTAAAGGTCGATAATTTCGACTGCGAAGTAACACATCGTTTAAAAACCAGTTACTCTATTTGGCAAAAAATGCAAAAAAAAGGGGTGGCTTTTAATGAGATATACGATATTCTTGCCATAAGAATTATAATTAAAGCTAAACCCGAAATATCAGAAAAACGACAATGTTTCGATGTTTTATCTACTGTAACTGATATTTACAAACCTAAACCTGACAGAATTCGCGATTGGATAAATCTGCCTAAAGTAAATGGTTACGAATCATTACATGTTACAGTTATGGGACCACAGGGTAAATGGGTTGAAGTTCAGATTAGAACAGAGCGAATGGACGAAATTGCCGACCGCGGATTTGCAGCTCATTACCGTTACAAAGATATTAGCACTTACGAAAACGAATTAGAAACTTGGTTGGAGCGTATT
>DAOVTY010000138.1 GCA_030632865.1 Bacteroidota bacterium | reverse complement strand
TTGGTCGCTAACACTTATGAGTTTGCCAGATTATAGGGTGATTCCTAACGAAATGAGCCGATTTAATCTTAATAATATTTCTGATTTGACATTTGAAGAGGATGGTTCACTTATATTATATCTTGCATCTGAATTACCTGAAAATGCTCCTGAGAATAATTGGTTACCATCTCCGGCAGGAAAGAATTTTACTTTAAATCTCAGATATTATGTTGCAAAGCCAGAGGTGCTTAACGGAGAATATTATGCTACGGAACTAAAAAAAATAGAATAGTATAAAAAATGAAACACCAATCGAGTAGCCCGCCCCACCAGTGAACACTGACAGGGAGAGGCTCTCACACCACCCAGCGTACGGGTCTCGTACTGGGCGGTTCGTCAAGTATCAGCATTTCGCTCTTTACTTCCCCGCTGGTGCGCGATTGTATCGCGTTCCTCTTTCAGCAAAAGATTACAGCTGTTAAATTGGAATATTAGATGTTGTTATTGAATAAAAACCACACAATGCAATCTTGCGGGAGCGGAGTACTTGCTTGACAATTCAGGAAGAAAAGTAAAAAAGTGTAAAGACAAGTCTGTTCAGATAAAATGGAGCTGATTAAGATTTGATATACATGATTATTGTTTCTTTCAAGAAAGGTGATTATGAAAAACGGATTTGGTTATTAATGGAACTTATTAGAAAATAAATAAAAATTAAATACTTAAAAATGGAATTTAGAACTTGCCCAAATTGTGGATATAAATACTACGTATATGAATATTTTAAGCTTAGATTTTATAGTTTTTTAAAGTTAAGATGGAATTGTAAAAAGTGTAATACTAAATTAAGAACAAAAGTAAAAGCACGTATTATTACAACATTTTTATTTCTTACTTTAATCTGCGGATTAACTTATTGTATTGCAATTAACTATCCATACTATAAATTTATAGTAGGATTGACTCCTATTTTAGTTATTTTATTTGCATACATTTTATATTCGTTTGATGTCTTAGTTAAAAAAGATGTGTGATAATTTCAATTAAATATTGTTTCATGAATAAAAAACGAAACGTCAACACCGCTGGTGCACGATTGCAACGCGTTCCTCTTTCAGCAAAAGATTACAGCTGTTAAATTGGAATATTAGATGTTGTTATTGAATGAAAACCACACAATGCAATTGTGCGGGAGCGGAGGCTTGACTTAACACTAGATGTCTATCAACTTATAAAACCAACAAGCCCGGTAATTTAAATTGTCGGGCTTGTTTTTTTGTTTGAAATCTTCTTGTTTCAGAAGTGTTTAATTAGTTTCTAAAATCTTAATATTCCTGAACCAAACATCGTCGCCATGATCTTGCAAAGCAAAAACTCCTGATTTAGCAACTTTTGCCCAATCTGGATTTAACTCCGGAAATTTAGAGTCGGCAACCATTTCCCCCCAATCATCAGTCCATAAGTGATATTCCAAAACTGTTTCTCCATTTTGTCTGTGCCAAACACTTCCTCTGTAAACTTCAATTTCAACACTATTCCATTCGCCAACAGGTTTTACATTTTGCGGAACTGCCGGAATTAAATCATACAAGGAGCCAGCCATTCGGTTGCCATCTTTTCCTGCGCGAGCATCAGGATGTTTATCGTTATCTAGAACCTGCAATTCGGGAGCAGTTTTATAAATTGGACAGCCCTCAACTTCTTTACCAAGGTAAAATATACCGGAGTTCCCACCTTCAGAAATTTTCCATTCCAGCTTTAATCTGAAATTTGAAAATTCTTTATCATATAAAATATCGCCACCATCTTTTGCTCCAGCTTCACCCTCGCCAGATCCTTTGCAATGCAATGTTCCTTCTACTATTTTCCATCCACCGGGGAAATCAGGGCGATTATTACCACGCCATCCTGTATTTGTTTCTCCATCAAATAGTAAAACCCAACCTTCGGTTTTTTCCTTTTTTGATAACTGGTTTGGACCTGTAGGACCACTTTCGCAAGAAATTGCAAATACAAATGCAATTATCATTAGTAAAGAAAATAATTTTCTCATGTTATTAATTATTAATTTGTTAATTATTTCAGTATTAGTTTGTTACCCGACTAAATTGCAAAAAATAGTTAAATCTACGCTTCTGAACTATAAAAAAATACATCATTTTTAGATAAAAATGTAATTTTGGTCTCAACAAATTTAATAAATTCAAAACTTCTTTAGTATTTTCGAATACGAAAACATAAGGAGATTAAAAATTAAGATTATGGTTGGATATGTAAGACCTAAAAAAATAGGAATATTAACTGCTGGAGGCGACTGTCCAGGATTAAATGCTGCAATTAGAGGCGTTGGTAAAACTGCAATTGTTGAATATGGAATGGAAGTTATTGGTTTTAATGCTGGTTATTTAGGTTTAATTAATAACGATTTTTTTGAACTAAAAGAGTCGCAACTTTCTGGCATTCTAACATTGGGAGGTACTATTTTAGGTACTTCGAGAGAGAAACCATATAAAATGATTAAGAGCGGAGAAGAAGATCAACATAAACCTGAAAAAATTATTCAAAATTATAATGATCTTGGGCTCGACTGTGTTGTTTGTATTGGAGGAAACGGCACTATGAAAACGGCAAATATGCTGAGTAAAGAAGGTTTGAATGTGATTGGTATTCCTAAAACAATTGATAATGATGTTTGGGGAACCGATGTGACATTTGGATTCGATTCAGCAGTGCAAATTGCCACCGATGCCATCGACCGGTTGCACACAACCGCAAACTCTCATCAACGAGTAATGATTATTGAAATAATGGGGCACCATGCAGGATGGCTGGCACTCTATTCAGGACTTGCCGGTGGCGGAGATATTATTTTATTGCCCGAACTTGATTATAATATTCGCTCGGTTTGTAAAAAAATAGAGAGTCGATACGAGGAAAATAAACCGTATTCTATTGTTGTAGTTGCCGAAGGAATTAATCATCCGAAAAATAAAACAGCTGCCTCGCATATTGGAGAAGCCATACAAACTTATACCGGAATTGAAACCCGCGAAACTATTTTAGGATATATTCAGCGAGGTGGTAGTCCAACTCCTATGGATAGAATTTTAGCCACGCAATATGGTGCTTATGCAGCGCAAAGTATTGCAGAAGCAAATTTTGGAACTATGGTGGCTATTAAAAATAATAAACTTACAACTGTGCCACTGGAAGATGTGGGTGGCAAATTGCGATTGGTTGATACCGATTTACCGTTAATCGATAAAGCTCGTAAAATGGGAGTCTCTTTTGGCGATGAGTTTTTGTAGAGTATAATAGATGGTTGTATATTAGAACAAGACAAAATATTTTAAAAGAACTGTTTTCTCAGTATTCAATACAGAAAGAATGGTTCTTTTTTTACAACGGCAGATGTACAATTTTTTTAGTTTCAAAAAACTCCTCATCGAAATACTCCGACAGGTTTTGAATAAAAATACTATTTTTGAAAAGAGTAATTTCCTCTGTTAAATCGCCACCTTTTAAATAAAGTATTCCGTTTGGTAGTGCATTTTTATGTTTTTTTGAAATGTTTTTTTGAATCCATTTAATAAACTCAGGCAACCGGGTTACGGCACGACTAACAACAAAATCGTATTTATCTTTTAATTGTTCTGCACGCACTTGTTCCGCTTTAACATTCATTAATCTTAAAGAGTTTGATATTTCGTTTACCACCTTAATTTTCTTTCCAATCGAATCGACCAAATGAAATTGCACCTTTGGAAATAAAATGGCGAGAGGAATTCCTGGAAAACCACCACCAGTACCGACATCTAACACTTTGGAGCCAGGCGTAAATCTGATAAACTTTGCAATAGACAATGAATGTAAAACATGTCGTTCGTAAAACTCAGAAAAGTCTTTGCGCGAAATTACATTTATCTGCGCATTCCACTCTGCATACAAAGGTTGAAGTTGTTTAAAAAGCTCAATTTGTTTTGGGCTTAAATCGGGGAAATATTGTTGAATGATTTGCATTGAATCTTAGTCGCTAATTATTATGATCGTCAATTTCAGTACTTTCTATTATTTTAAATAACATTCCTCGAGCCCTAAAAAGTTGTGCTTTTACAGTACCGAGTGGCAAATTTAACTCTTTTGAAATTTCCTCGTACGAAAACTCGCGAAAATATCGCAACTCAACCAAAGTTTGATACCGAGGTTTTAAACGCCTAACTACCTTTCTAAGCAAAATTGCTTTTTGCATCCTAATCAACTTCTCTTCCGGGTTTAACTCTTTCGATTTTAATTTTATATGTTCTCCATTTTCGTTTTGCTCGCTACTTTCGATAGAAATTGTAATCCCTTTTCGTTTACGTAAAAAGTCGATACAGTTGTTAGATGCTATTTTAAAAAGCCAAGTGCTAAACGCAAATGTTGGAGAGTATTGGTGTAAATTTTTAAATGCTTTCCCAAATGCTTCGAGAGTAAGATCTTCTGCATCGCTTCGGTTATTAACCATTTTTAGGAGCATAAAATATATGGCATCTTTATAGCGGCTTAATAATCGGGCAAAAGCTTTTTCGTCGCCTTGTAAAGCGGTTCTTACCAGATCGTAATCGTGGCGTGCTTTGTCCGATAATTTTAAACTTTGTTTTTCCATCTGCTATTCTTACTCCGCCGTTTAAAATACCACTTGTAAATAACCTTAAAGTATGGCATAAATAAACTGTATACTAACGAAGGTATGAATATTTTACGTTCATTCAAATGGTTTTGCGTAATTTTTATGATAAATAAATAGGCTACTAAAATAAGTCCTAGCAAACTTGCAAATACGATCCAAAGTTCAGGTAGTAAAACAATTACAACTGTTGCCGTTGGTAAAAATAGTAATTTTACTAGTTCATCTAAAAATAAAATTATCCTTTTTGAAACTGATAAATGTTTTTCAATTCGAATATTTTTTTTCAATAGTTCAAAATAATCTGCACGTTTTATAACCTCAGTTTTTCTAATAGGACTCTCCCCGTTAAATAAAATAGTGGTGGTTTTTTTACAAATAAATCTATTAATTACCAATTCTAAATTTGCATAATGCTCGGTAATATTTTGGCTGTAACCTCCAATTTCAAAATACTTCTCTTTTTTAAACGCAACATTCTCGTCGGAATAAATAAATGGCATATTATTTAAAATATAACCGCTACTTTTTAAAAATGAAAAATAATTTTCGATACGAATTAAGCTATTAAAAAAGCCTTTAGATTTGGTAATTGTTGAATAGCCAATTACAACATTTTTATTGCTGTTTATTTTCTGCGAAATATTATCGAGCCATTCGATATAAACATCTGATAACGTAACTGGAAAAGATAAAACCCAATCATTATTAGCTGCTTTTATTGCAATATTTTGTGCCAATTTAGTAGAGAACTTTGTTTCCTGATTAAGTATAGATATTGTTAAACGTTTGTACCTCTCTTTTAGTAATCCTAATATAAGGTATGAGTTATCTTGCGAAAAATCATCAACAACAATCATCTCAAAATCAATTTTATCTAACGCAAGTATTTTAGGAAGATTATTTCTCAAATTATCCTCTTCGTTTCTAACAGTTAGTATAAGCGATAACGGTTTTTTATTGGTGGAAATATTTTTATTATTGAAAAGAACTCGACCCGTAAAAAGAAAAAGATATAGTAAACGTGTTAAAAATAACACGCAGAAAAGAATTAACAAAACCAGTTCGAAAAGTGCTAATTGATTATAAAAGTGCTGAAAATTCTGAATCATTTGGTAACAGTAAAAAGTCAATAATTTTTGCAGGCTCAAAAGTGGAGTTATTCAAGTCAATTTCAAAATTAATTTTGTTTATTCAATTAGAATTTATTAACAGCTTGCTGTAATAACAGTTCGGTTCTATTCAAGTTTAATAGCTATATTTGCAGCCTCTAAAAATTGATAATGAATTTTGAATTAATAACTACTTCTGCTAATTCGAGAGCGAGAGCTGGAGAACTTACAACTGCACACGGGAAAATTGAAACACCAATTTTTATGCCGGTAGGAACTGCGGGTTCGGTAAAAGGAATTCATACACGCGATATTAGAGACGATATTCAGGCTCAAATTATTTTGGGAAATACTTATCATTTGTACCTCCGCCCAGGAATGGATGTAATTGAAAAGGCTGGTGGGTTACATAAATTTAATGGTTGGGACAGACCTATTTTAACCGATAGTGGTGGTTATCAGGTTTTTTCGTTGGGCGACATTAGAAAATTGAGTGAAGAGGGAGCAAAGTTCCAATCACATATAGATGGTTCTTACCATCTTTTTACGCCCGAAAAAGTGATGGATATTCAGCGTATAATTGGCGCCGATATTATAATGGCATTCGATGAATGTACTCCGGGTGATGCCGATTTTAACTATGCAAAAAAATCACTTGAACTAACTCAACGTTGGCTTGAGCGTTGTTTTACACAATTTAATAAAACAAAACCAAAATATGGTTATTCGCAATCACTGTTTCCAATTGTTCAAGGAAATACTTTTACTGAATTGCGAAAAACTGCTGTTAACCATGTAAAAACTTTCGAAGCTGATGGCTATGCAATTGGTGGACTTTCTGTTGGCGAATCGGAAGATATTATGTACGAAATGACCGAAGTAGCCACAGCAGATTTGCCCGAAAATAAACCTCGCTATTTGATGGGAGTTGGAACGCCGGTAAATATTTTAGAATCGATAGATAGGGGAGTTGATATGTTCGATTGCGTTATGCCAACACGAAATGGTAGAAACGGAATGTTGTTTACAAGCGACGGAACAATAAATATTAGAAATTTAAAGTGGAAAAATGATCACTCACCAATAGACGAAAACGGAACTTCTTTTGTTGACCAATATTCAAAAGCGTATTTGCGCCATCTTATAATTTCTAACGAGATGTTGGGTGCGCAAATTGCCAGTCAGCATAACTTAGCATTTTATTTGTGGTTAGTAAAAACTGCTCGCGAAAAAATAATAAATGGCGAATTTGTGAGTTGGAAAAATGAGATGATAATTAAATTAAAAGAGAGATTGTAATATAAATATGAAGTTTTATAAAACCATTGACATATACATTACAAAGAAGTTTTTGGGTACTTTTTTTTATGCAATTGCACTAATATTAAGCATTGCCATTGTATTTGATATATCAGAAAATTTGGATGAATTTCTTTCGAAAGATGTAGAAGTTAAAGATATAATTTTCGACTATTATTTAAATTTCATTCCATACTTTGCAAACCTTTTTAGTCCGTTATTTACATTTATTGCCGTTATTTATTTCACATCTAAAATGGCATTCGACACTGAGATTATTGCCATATTAAGCAGTGGCGTTTCTTACCGGAGATTAATGCGGCCGTACCTTGTTTCTGCATTTATACTTGCAATGTTTTCTTTTGTTTTAGGAAACTTTATTATTCCGCCAGCAAATAAAACTATGAATGATTTCAGGCAACTAAACATAGATAATAGAAGGCCGGTAAATGAACGAAATATACATCGACAAATAGAACCCGGTGTTTATATTTATATGAATAGTTTCAGCGAAAATAATGTTGGTTCGCGTTTTACTTTAGAAAAATTTGATGGGGCAAAACTTGTTGAGAAACTAACAGCAGACAATATTCGGTGGAAAGAAGAGACACAAACTTGGGTAATTAACAACTATTGGAAACGTACAATATTTGACGATTATGAAGTTTTGGAGTCGGGTTATTTATTAGATACTACTTTAAATATGACCCCAGAAAATTATAAAACTATTAAAAACGAAATGGAATCTTTAACAACTCCTGCACTTATAAGAGAGATTAAATCGAAAAAAATGCGTGGAGTAACAACTATTGAACTTGAAATTGAAAAGCACAAAAGAATTGCTGGTCCGTTTTCAGCTTTTATATTAACATTAATTGGTGTTGGCTTGGCGTCACGAAAAATTAAAGGAGGATTGGGATTACATCTCGGATTAGGATTACTATTAAGCTTTTCCTATATATTATTTATGCAAATATCTACGGTTTTCGCAATTAGCGGAACAGCACCTCCATTTGTTTCGGTTTGGGTTCCAAATATTTTATATAGTTTAATTGCACTATTTGTATATCGTTGGGCAGCGAGATAGAAACAATT
>DAOVTY010000074.1 GCA_030632865.1 Bacteroidota bacterium | reverse complement strand
GAGACATTTAAACGAGTTGTAATTTTTGTGAAAACGAAGGAACATGCTGAAGGAGTTTTTAAAGTTGTTCAACGTAAATCTTCTGGTGAGACACGAATCCTTCATTCAAATAAAGGACAAAATGCACGGATAAATTCTATTCAAGCATTTAAAAGTGGCGATGTTAGAGTATTGATTACAACCGATGTTTCGGCACGTGGAATGGATGTTAGTAAGGTGAGCCACGTTATAAATTTCGATATTCCTAACGATTACGAAGATTATATACACCGTATTGGGAGAACAGCTCGTGCAGGGAATAAGGGGGATGCAATTACTTTAGTTGACCCCTCGGACGAGTGGCACTGGCAAAAGATTGAAGAACTTATCCGCATGGATATTGAGCTTTTGGAGATGCCTGGAAATATCGAGATTATTGAAACTGAATTTGACGAAAATCAGCAGTATCTTCGCGAAATTGACCGCCAGAAAAAAATTGACGACCCAACCTACAGAGGTGCATTTCACAAAAAGAAAAGATTCTTATCAAAACGTTCGTTCGAAGATAAATTTACCCGAACCAGAGAGCGTCAGAAAAGAAAAAAAAGACGTTAGTATTAACCTGAAATTTTGATTTACTTTTTAGTCGAAAATATCGTAAAAAAACCGGATACTCAAAAATTAAGATTATCCGGTTTTTCTAAGAATATGTGGTTGATTAGTTCCCTAAAAGCAAACTTTTCATCTTATCGTGTACATCGGTATTATCCATTATCCCAATAAATTCTTTAGCACCCGGCCCATAAGCAAAAATTGGTACCATAACAGCAGTGTGTCCTTTTGTTGGATATTCAGCTTTTACAATTCCTTCTTTGGTAACTCCTCCAGTAATTGCCATTCCTCCAGTTTCGTGGTCGGCAGTAATAACAACTAATGTTTCTCCATCTTTTGCAGCAAATTCTAGTGCTTTACCAATTACTTTGTCAAAATCGAGCATGTCTTCAACTATATAAATTGTGCTACTTGCATGCCCGCCCCAATCAATTTGCGAACCTTCAACCATTAAGAAAAAACCCTTATCGTTTTTGCTTAATATATTAATTGCCGTTTTTGTTGCCACCGGAAGCATGTCTCCTCTTTCCGATAATCTGCCGGGATGCACGTCATCAATTAAAGCCACTAATTTCCCTTTTTTAACTTTCTTAACGTTATTCATATCCTCCTCGTAGCGATATCCTTTTTCTATTAATTTGTCAACCAAATTTACATTGTCTTTGCGTGCTATAAAATGGTCTCTTCCACCACCAATAAAAACATCAATGTCAGTTTTTAAAAAGTCGGATGCAATTTCTTCGTACATACTTCTCTGCGGTTGATGTGCAATAAAAGAAGCGGGAGTTGCATGTGTTATTGCCGAACTAGAAACTAACCCGGTTGCCAATCCATTTTCTTCGGCAGCTTCCAAAATTGTTTTTAAAGGCTTCTTATCCATGTCAACTGCTATTGCGCCGTTGTATGTTCTGGTTCCGGTAGACAGTGCTGTTCCGCCTGCTGCCGAGTCGGTGATAAATTTATCTGCCGATTGTGTTTTAGAGAAACCAATATGTTTACAGTTCTCGAGAAATAGGTGCCCCTTGTTTGCGGTAATTCCCGAAAAAACTTGTGTAATGCCCATTCCATCACCAATTAGTAAAATTATATTCTTCGGTTTTTCCGACTTAAATTCTTGTGTAAATGTTTTTACATCGTAAGCTTCTCCGCCAGAATATGTTTTTTCTTTTTCTTCTGCCGATGCATCCATGTATGCATCTTGTGCAAAAGTTGTTAGACCAAAACAGAACACTAATATTAAAATAGATAATTTATGTACCATAATTTTATTTGTTATTTTGAATGAGTAAAAATAAGAAGATATTTTTAACTACGTTTAATTTGATCGGGAAAAATTATTTGAACTATGAAATTTAACAATTACTTCTTTGCAAATTCAGAATTATTAAAATTTTTATTTAAAGAAAATGTGGTTCCTTCTTCATGAGAATTCAGATTTACAATTTCCATAATTATAAAATCACTTAAAATTTCTTCGGCTTTTTTTCGCGAAATATGTGCTGCGCGAATAAACTTTGAAAATGAAATGGAGATGTTTTTCTGAAGATAATCTATTAAAAATTTTTCATTATTGGAGTACGTAAAGTGAATTCCTTTTTTGCTTTTTTGTTTTCTCCAAACTTCAATCTGTATTTTGTGGGCGAGAATATTTTCATCAGCAATTCTAATGTATGCCATCCATTTTCCGTTTTCATCTTTTGCAAAATAGGGTTTTTTGTTACAGGGTTCTACAATAATTTCTAAAACTGTTTTGCCCTCGATATGCCACTGTTTTGTTAAGAAAGTAATAGCTGGGTTACTATAAATTTTCGCAGCAGATTCAATCATGTAAAACTCTTCGTCACTTTTAATTCCAGCAATTTTACCGTTATCTTTAACCCCAATTAAAAGTCTACCACCGTGGGTATTTGCAAATGCCACCAACGATTTTGCTATCTTTTTAGAATTGTTGATACAGAATTTAAAGTCTTGTTTTTGGTGTTCGCCCTCGTCTATTTTTTTATATAAAGCCTGAGAACCTGACATCGATAACTGTTTATTTGATTTTTTATTCTTTTAGCCACTCGAAAGTAACGTAATGGTCTGGACTCATTCCTAGAGTTTTGTAAGTTTTTTGTGCTGGCAAATTAGATTTATCGGCGTATAATCTTATCCCTTTTAAATTCCTATTATTTAAAACTTCTCCTTTAATGAATGAGTACATAGTGCGGTAAACACCTTTTCGTCTGAATTCGGGTAAAACATAAACCGATTGAATCCATAAAATGGTTCCATTTCTCCAGTCGCTCCATTCGAATGTAGTTAAAAGCGAGCTCATAACTTCTCCATTTAATTCGGCAACGTAATATTGTCCTTTCGAATTGTCGGTTAGAACTGCCAAAACACCTTTAGTTACTATTTTTTTGTCCAGTAAAATCTCTTCAGTTTCCTTTGCCATAAGAAGCTGGAAATCTACAATCTCGTTTAAATCGTTTGATGTTGCTTTTCGTACAAACATTGCTTTAATAACTTGGCAGTAATTTATTTCAAGGTTTAATTCTGTTCATCACTTCTTCAATTTTAATTCTTTCTTCTGATAAAAGAACCAATTGAAGCTTCTTTTCTTTAATTAATTTCCCTGCTTTCGGACCAATTTCTCCGGTAATTATTGTTGTAACACCTTCTTTTTTTACCAGCTCAACTAATTTTATTCCGCTATTCTCACTCTCTTTAAATGGATTGTCTATAATAGAATATTGATTTTTTGTAGCATTAAAAATTACAATATTTTCACATTTCCCAAAGCGTAAATCTAAAAGTGATTTTTCGGTTTTACCCACCGATGTAATTGCAAATATTTTCTCCATTTTTAATAGTTTATTTATAAATGTAACAAATTAGTGATAAAAAGTTTTAATAACCTAATCTGGATAATCCAGAAATTTCAAATAGCAAAAGAACAAAAAATCAAATAAATTCCAATTTACAAATATTATCTATTTGAGTTTTCCGTAGAAATAGCAATGTGCCCTCACCCAAATTGTAAAACGAAATATATTTCTTGACTAAATATTTTGTATTTTTTGTTTTGACTTTTGTTATTTATTCGTCCATATAACTCCAATAGAGACCATTATTATTTGTTATTTAATGCCAGATAATTTACGAAATTAAAATTTAGATACTAATTAATTAGTTCTTCCCAAAATTCAACTGCACGCCTTGTATGCGGAATTACAATAGTTCCGCCAACAACATTTGCCACACTAAATATTTCAAAAACTTCATCGCTTGTAACTCCTAGATCAAAACATTTTTGCAAATGATATTTAACACAATCATCGCAACGCAGAACCATTGAAGCTGCCAGTCCAAGCATCTCTTTTGCTTTACCACTTAAAGCGCCATCTTGGTATGTTAAAGTATCGAGACTATAAATGCGTTTTATAACTTTATTGTTCGATGCTAAAATTTTCTCATTCATTTTTGCTCGGTAGTCGTCAAAATTGTTTGCCAGTTTTCCCATTTTTTTGTTTTTATCAAATGAAATTTTATAAATCATTCTGGTAAAAATGCACCCATTTGTTAGAGGATAAACTATGGAAGTCGAAAATATTAATATTTTTTCTTTCTCCAATTTCTTTTTTAAGGTTTAACGAAGTTTCTTAAATTTGTATATTTATAAATCTTTTTAATTGAAAGGATTTTATACTCTTTTCAAAATTTATTAAAAAATTAACTTTAATCTAATTTATTATGTCGGGTCACAATAAATGGTCATCAATAAAACACAAAAAGGGAGCTGCAGATGCAAAGCGGTCGAAAATGTTTTCAAAGTTTTCGAAAGAGATTACTGT
Source organism: Bacteroidota bacterium (assembly GCA_030632865.1). Lineage (GTDB taxonomy): Bacteria > Bacteroidota > Bacteroidia > Bacteroidales > Prolixibacteraceae > Draconibacterium. The sequence continues at coordinate 7,412 of DAOVTY010000074.1, read as the reverse complement.
TGCCGCAAAAATGGGTGGAACAGATATCGAGTCTAACTCGCGTTTACGGCTTGCTGTGCAAAATGCCAAAGGCCAAAATATGCCGAAAGACGTTATACAGCGTGCAATTCATAAGGCAGAGAAAGACGCTGCCAATTTTGAAGAGTTAACTTTTGAAGGTTATGGAGTGGGAGGGATTGCTATTTTTGTTGAGTGCCTTTCGGATAATAATAATCGCACTGTTGGAAGTGTGAGGTCAATATTTACAAAGTATGGCGGGCATCTTGGAACAAATGGTTCGCTTAGTTTTTTGTTCGACAGAAAGGGAATATTTGTTGTTCAGAATAGTGGCGGATTTGATATGGAAGAGTTTGAGTTGGAGATGATTGATGCCGGAGCTGAAGATTTTGAGGAGAACGATAACTTAATATTAATAACCACCGCGCTTGAGGATTTTGGAAATGTTTCGAAAAAAATGGAGGAAATGGATATTGAGGCAGAAAGTCAGGAGTTACAAAGGATTCCTCATAATACTGTATCTCTTAGTATCGAAGACTCAAAAAAGATTTTACGATTGGTGGAAAAGCTTGAAGATGACGATGATGTGCAACAAGTATTTCATAATCTGGAAATATCGGAAGATTTGGAAAATGCCATGTAGTTGAATATTTGCGACTTGCATCTTATTCATTAACCTTGTTTCTTGAAGGAAAGGAATTAATAGAAATCCCCTTAAAGTATATTGCAATTTAGTGCGAACAAGAATGTTCGTTATTTAACCATTTTTTGAATTATATTTGCACTCTCAATTTACATAAATAATGAGGATTTTTTTTCTATTCATCATCGCTCTTTTTGCCGGTCAAATTGTTTTTGCACAGGCAACAATAACCGAGAATTTTCAGGAAAAAACTATTCAGCCAAACATTGTACAAAACCTTCGTGTTAATCATGATCCGCGTTTAGACAAAATGGTTAATTGGCATATTGAAAAAAACAAGAAAATAAATGGGGTTGAGGGATTTAGAGTTGAAATTTTTTTTAATTCGGGAATGGATGCTTTGGAGCTAGCCAGAAACAAAAAAGTGGCTTTTTTATCTAAATATCCTGATTATTCCGTGAATATTAAGTACGACGCACCAAATTTTAAAGTGAGAGTTGGTGACTTTAGAACCAAAAATGAGGCGTTAAAACTTCTCAAAACCATAAATAGAAGCTACCCAATGGCTTTTATAGTTCCTGATATAATTAATTTTCCTTTGCTGAAAACAAAAAATTATGAGTGACCAAATTAAGCACGAATGTGGAATTGCTTTAATTCGTCTTTTAAAACCACTATCTTATTATCAGGAAAAATATGGAACCTGGAAATATGGGTTAAATAAGTTATATCTTTTAATGGAAAAGCAGCACAATCGTGGTCAAGATGGCGCGGGTGCAGTATGTATTAAAACCAATTTAGCACCTGGTAATGCATACATTAGTAGAGCTCGTTCGGCCAAGCAAAATCCAATTTCAAAAGTTTTTAGCGAGATAAATAAGCCTTTGCAAAATGGTTTGTTTAAAAAGGAAGATATCAATGATTCTGATTGGGCATATAATAATTTTCCTTTTGCTGGAGAGTTGTATATGGGGCATTTAAGATACGGCACATTTGGCAAAAATAGTGTTGATTTTGTTCATCCCGTGATGCGTCAAAATAATTGGAAATCAAGAAGTTTAGCATTAGCAGGTAACTTTAATCTCACAAATACAGATGAGCTATTTAATGTGTTGGTAAATTTAGGGCAACATCCTAAAGCTTATACAGACACGGTTACTGTGCTCGAAAAAGTAGGGCATTTTTTAGATGAGGAGAATCAGCTACTGTTTCGAAGATACAAAAACGAAGGATATGCAAACAATGAAATTTCAAGCCAAATAGAGAAAAATCTTGATATTAAAAACGTACTAGAAAGATCAACTAAAGATTTCGATGGTGGTTATGCAATTGTTGGTTTGGTTGGGCATGGCGATGCTTTTGTTGTTCGCGACCCTTGGGGAATACGTCCTGTACATTATTATGTTGATGATGAAATTGTAGTTGTAGCATCAGAACGTGCGGTAATTCAGACGGTTATGGATGTGAGTTATGATGAAGTAAAAGAAGTGAACCCGGGCGAAGCTTTGATTATTAAAAAAGATGGTCATATTAGTAACGATATGATTCGCGTTCCGCATAAAAGAGCTTCTTGCTCGTTCGAGCGCATATATTTTTCGCGAGGAAGCGATAAAGACATTTATAATGAACGAAAAGAACTTGGACGTTTAATATGCCCGGCAATTCTGAAATCGATAAATAATGATTTTGAAAATACAGTTTTTTCTTTTATTCCAAATACTTCGGAAACAGCATTTTATGGGATGATCGAGGGGGTAAAACACTATTTGGTTGATTGGAAAATAGACGAAATTAAAAAGAGGAATGGGGCGCTTACAGATGATGATATTAAGCGCATTATCTCTTTTGAACCCCGAGTTGAAAAGATTGCGATAAAAGATGTTAAACTTAGAACTTTTATTGCCGACGATGCTAGTCGTGACGATTTAGTAGCGCATGTTTACGATGTTACTTATGGTGTTATAAAAAACTACGAAGACACACTTGTAATTATTGATGACTCGATTGTTAGAGGCACAACATTGAAAAAAAGTATAATTAAAATTCTTGATAGACTCAACCCCAAAAAAATTATTGTTGTTTCATCGGCTCCACAAATTCGGTATCCCGATTGTTATGGAATAGACATGGCACGTTTAGATAAATTTGTAGCATTTAATGCGGCAATAGAATTGTTGAAGGATGAGGGAAAAGAATCGATAATTCAAGATGTATATAAGAAATGCAAGGAGCAACAAAATTTGCCAAAAGAGGAGATGGTGAATTATGTTCGCGAAATTTATAAATCGTTCACAGCAGAGCAGGTTTCGAATAAAATTGCAGAATTATTAAAACCGGATGATTGCGGTGCAGAAGTTGAGATAATTTATCAGTCTATAGAAAATCTTCATAAGGCTTGTCCGAATGATTTAGGAGACTGGTATTTTACAGGCAATTATCCAACGCCAGGTGGTAACAGGGTTGTAAATAGTTCGTTTATTAATTTTGTTGAAGGGAACAATAAAAGGGCTTATTGATTGATGTACAAGCACTTAAATTATTGTAGTTAAATTAACTTCGGTTATTATTCGAGTATTTAAAACTTTGAAAATTCATATCTCTCAAATAAAATTAAGGGTGTGATTTAAACTACTAATTTAATTCCTTGCTATCATAAGAATAGTTTTATTTATTATGGCTTTATTTTGGTTGAAATAATTTATTTACGGGGTATATACAACCGTCTAAACAGCAATCCTTTATATTTTACTGTTGAAATTAAATGCAGTAAATATTTGTATATTCAAATACAGAAAACTATATTTGAATATACAAAACGAGTTCTTTGAAGAGAAAAAATATTTTTTCCGCATTGATTAACAGTTGGTAAACTCAACAGAATTTTTTAAACCGAGTAAGCTCTTTGGTTGCTAAAACAGGCCTGGTAGTTTCGTCGTTAGACGGAGTGAGTCGCAAGACCGTTGGAAGTTTGATCATCCGGGCACTCAAATCTTGTCATACAGGGGTTTTACACAAACTGAATTAGTGCGGATTTTTTTTATCTTTTTGTGAACCTTTTTACTATCAAATTCAACAATAACAATACACTTACAAACGACGAAATACGCGCGATAAAATCGCCATATTTTACATAGAAAGTAATTTTGCTGTTAGCATTTATTGTACCTTTTATTGCAGCTTCAACCCACCAGTTGGTTGGTTGAGATATGTCTCCTCGTTGATTTATAAAACAAGATATTCCGGTATTTGCAGCTCGTGCAATACTTCGGCGGGTTTCTATAGCACGCAAACTTGCATACGACAAATGTTGTTTGTAGCCGGGTGTATTTTTCCACCAACCATCGTTTGTTATAATAAAAATTAGTTCGGCTCCTTGCTGAATATATCCGGTAACATATTCGCCAAAAATAGATTCGTAACAAATAACCGGTGCCACTTGTGTTCCGTCTTTCGAAACAAAATTAGAAGGTTCAGTTTGGCGTCCTAAACTACCGGTTGTTCCTCCAATATTAATTACAATATCTTTTAAAAACCCAAGGGATTTCATGAAAGGCATTTTTTCTACACCAACAACTAATTTTGATTTGTGGTAGATTTGACTTTTACCCGATCTCTCGATAAAAATAGCACTGTTAAATCTGTCGTATGTAACATCTCCATTAACTCGGGCACTTGCTGGAGCTAATTTTTTATCATTATAAATTTTGTATGATGATACACCAAAAATAATTTCGGCATTTGAATAACCATTTATCATTTTAGAAAGATTAATATAGAATTTGTTTGATTGTAACTCAGCTTCATTCCAGTACCCAGGGTTTTCGAACACAGTTTCGGGGCCGATAATAAAATCTGTTTCGTTTGAAGTAACCGATCCTGTTAATTCGATAAATTTTTTCATTTTTTTGGTTTCGGCTACCAAATCATAACTTTCGGAATAAGGATCTACATTTGGTTGAACTATTGAAATATGTTTTGGATTTTCTTTTTCGACATAAGAATAATACATTATTAGTGAAATTGAAAATGGAATAACCAACAAAATAATAAATATTGAAATAGGGTAAATGTAATTTTTAATTGGTTGTTTTTTTTGAAAATTAAGACCAATTTTAAATAATAAGATATTCATTATTAATACCCAAAGTGTTCCTCCAAAAACTCCAGTGAATTCGTACCACTGCACCATTTTTATATTATTGGCAAAACCGTTTCCTAAATGTAACCACGGCCATTCAAAATCCCAGTGGTAGTGCATATATTCAAATGAAATCCAAAAAACTATTAATGCAAAATATCCAAGGTTCGATTTAAAGTTACGGCGTGCAGTGTGAGCCAACCACCAAACGATTGACATTAAAAATGAGTTTATAAGAAAAGCCATTAAAGCTCCAGCGAGAGTTGCATTTGCCACCCAAAATGTGGTTAAAACATTCCAAATTAGAGCAGCAAGAAATGCGTGCCCTAAAAAAGAAACTCCTCTATAATTATCTTTTTGCTCAATAAAAAAATTGTCGAGGTACAAAAGTGGAATAAATGCAAAAAAGAGAGTCCACCCCGGAAAACCAAGCCAAGCCAGACTTAATAATACACCTGATAAAACGGATAGTAATATTCGGTAACTTCTTTTCATATTTTAGTAGTAAGATTCAAGATAAAAAGTATCAAGACAAAATACAGAAAATTTACTTTTTGCCTGTTTGAATAATTGGATTGAGTTGTGTGATAAATTTTTTGCCATGCTCGAATAACTAAATATTTTCAGAAAAAATAGCCTTTTGCCTTTTTTTAGATCGTTCGAAAACGAAATCTATTTTACCCATAACCAAACCTCCCCACCAAGCTTGGTTTACAATTACCTGTTTACCAACTTTGTTTTTACTAATTATTGGTTCATCAAGAAAAGAGTGTGTGTGACCGCCAATAATTAAATCGGTCATCGATGTTTCGCTTGCTATAATAGTATCGCTTATAAAATCGTCTTTGTATCGTAATCCTAAATGCGATAGGCAAATTACCATATCGCAACCTTTGTCTTCTTTTAGAAAAGTTTCCATTTCAATGGCAACTTTTATCGGGTTGTTGTAAATAGTGTTTCCAAAATTTTTATCAGCAACTAATCCTTTTAATTCTATTCCCAAGCCATATACTCCTATTTTAATTCCCGATTTTTTAAATATTTTCCATCGTGGAAATTTGTCGGCAAGAATAGTGTCAGAAAAATCATAATTTGAATTTATTATGGGGAATTTTGCATGTGGTAAGGGTTTTAAAATTCCTTCCATGCCATTGTCAAACTCATGGTTGCCTAATGTTCCTGCATCATAACCGGCGGCACTCATTATTTTCAACATCAACTCGCCCTTAAAATAATTAAAGTATGGTGTACCCTGAAACATATCGCCTGAATCGAATAGCAGTGTATTTGGATTTTCTTTTTTATATTTTTGAGACAACGCTGAGATACGAGCTAAACCACCTTTCCCTGCATATCTTTCGTTTGTTCCGGTAAATGGCTCGATGTGACAATGCAAGTCGTTAGTATGTAAAATAGAGATAGTTGTATAATCTTCGTTTGCCAGTAAATTAAAAGGCAGCGCGCAAAAACTTAATCCTGCTGTACCAGTTGCTACATTTCTTATAAATTTTCTTCTATTCATTTGTAATCCTCCCATCCAATTCAACACTTAATATCTCTCCCTTTTTGTGTTTTACTTCTAAATGTCTAATAATTAAATCTCTAATTTTTTTACCACTTTTCACCAGCTCCGAACGTTTTGTGAAAACAGACAGCCCGTCTCCACCATCAGCAACATAATCGTTTGTTGCAAGCCAATATTTTTTATTAAGATCTAAAGTTACGCCCTCTATTTTTATGTTTATTGCTTTTTCGTTCGAAATAATAAATCTTGCCCCTCCAATGCAATCGCCTCCTTTATCTGCAATATAATTAAGGAATTCTTGAATTTGGGCGCCGGAAAGTTCTAAATAAACCATCTCATTTTCAAAAGGCATCAATTCGAAAATATTGCCTACGGTAATTTTTCCTTCTGGCAAAAAGGTTCGAATTCCTCCATAATTCAAATAAGAAATAGTTGGTGCTAAATTAAGGTTACCGGTTTCTGCTTCAATTTTGGCCTCAGTTAATAGCATGTCTGCCAAAAAAATGGTTAAATAACTTTCTGGTCTCTGTTTTGCCATCTCTTTATCCGAAATAGAAATTACTCTTCCCATATCTTTTTCAAGATCATTTTTAAAAGGTAAATAAATTTGAACAACCTGACTGTCAAGTTGATTATCGTTACTCGAAACCGAAATGTTTTGAGTTTCAAAACTTGTTGGAACGAAGTTTGTTTTACATGAAGTTGTCAGTAAAAAACAAGTTATTAACAATGAATAGCTGAAAGATCGTAGCATGTTGGAAATGATATTTTAAAACTTACAATTATATTTAACGAATTTGAAATGTATAAACATATTTTTATAAAAAATGTTCGATTCAAACTTACATATAAAATTAGTTAAGCAAATTTTTTTAACAATTTTTTTGCTTTTACTGATACCATTATTTATTGTAGCTCAAAACCGAGAAGTTGTTGCAAAAAAAGGAGACGGAATTTATCGGTTGCTTACAGAAAACGGATTTTCATATTCTGAAAACTTAGATGCTTTTATTGAACTGAATAAAACGCAACTTGGGAAAGATAACTCTCTGTTTGCCGGAAAAAAATATAAACTCCCCAATAGCGATATTAAGGTAGAAAAATCAACT
>DAOVTY010000132.1 GCA_030632865.1 Bacteroidota bacterium | reverse complement strand
GTTGTAAATACAACTCATCCGTTGGTGAAAAAAGTTGTTGCAGCAAAAGATAAAAAACTTGCTAAGCAAATTGAGAATTGGGATGCAGAGTTATTAGCCAAAAAAGGCGAAATTGCTGAAGAGGAGAAAGCCAAGGAGGGTAAAAAAGAGGAAGAAATTCCGGCGGCTGATAAAGAAAAATTAGAAACTTTAAATAGCGAGTTAGCTAAAATTGAAGAGACAAAGCGCAATAAGCTTTCTGATTTTGGCAAGAAAAATAAATTGGCTAAACAAATGGTTGATCTAGCATTACTTGCAAACGGAATGTTAAAAGGTGCCGATCTCGACAAATTTGTGAAACGAAGTGTTGAGTTGATAAAGTAATATCAATTCGATTTTAAAAATTTGCCAATTCGGAGTGCGACTCGGAGTCGCGCCCCGATTAAATAATGGTGTGTACAAGCGAGGGCTTCACTTTAAGTGAAGCCCTCGCTTTTTTATTGATGAGTAGCAAATTATTTATTCGTCATATTGAACTTATTTCAGTTTCTATTTCCCGTCAGCAAAATCTTGTAAATATGAAAATCGCTCAGTTAATTTCCCATTTTTTGTAATCGAGGCTCTTTCGATAACTCCATCTGCATCATTCTCGAACAAACTTGGGAATACTTTGTCGATTAGGTTTCTTCCAAAATCTAAAGATGCATCTTTTGGTAGCTCGCATGGTAAATTATCTACTGCCTGAATGGAAATGTTTTTTTTGTTTGAGAATGCTGTTTCCAATTTTCCTGTTTCGGGGTTATAATCGTAAAACGGATCATCAATTGTCGATGCTTTTTTTGTTGTTGGAATAGAGCCTTCAATGTCGCATGTAATATCAGAAATTACCGAAATTCGGAAATTATTAGTTTTAGCATCGCTGGCAGTAAAAAGTACAGGTGCTTTCGGATTCCAAAAAGCCGAGGCAATCAATAAATCTGTTGATTTTGCAAAAGGTAAAAAGGAGTTCTCGTACATTTCCGGATTATTGAAAAAGTGCATCAACTCAAATGTGCTTCCATTTTTACGTTTAGCATAATTGTCTGGAAGTAATTGCGTGTAAATTGGATTTGTTGAATTATCATTATTTAAATAATCATCGGGCAAAACACGTTTAATTTTTAAATGTTCTAACACTTCTAAAACGCCACCAGCAACACGGCCATCTCCGGTAACTGCAATTTTAATAGGAGGAAGCTTAATGTTATCTAACTCTGAATACATTTCAACTAAATCGTTGCATTGGTGTGCAGGCTTTAAATCGAATAATTTTTCTCGTAATCCAAAAGCTCGTAACCCGTTGTACGCTCCAACTAATCCGGCAAATCTTCCAAAACCGATAACTCTGAAACCTGTTTTATTGGTTAAAACTTCGTAGTCAACTAACTGCACTTTTCTTGCAAGTACTGTTTGAAGCAGATCTCTATTATACTCTTGTTTTTTTATGGTGTGCGAGAAAAATAAGTATATTTTCCCTTCAATAAAATCGTTAATCAGAACTTCTTTCACACCCAGTAAAACATCACAATCATCTAGTTTTTCTTGTAATTTGATACCCAATTTAGAATACTCTTCATCTTTAAAGCTTCGAACAGAACTGGGCTGTACAAATATGGAAACATGCGGAAATTTCTGTTGAACTTCAATACATTGCTCAGGAGTGAGTGGCACTCGTTTATCTGGTGGTGTTTTGCCTTCGCGTAGAATTCCTATTTTCATATGTAATTATTTAAGCTAAATTTTTCACTTTCACTTTTTAAAAATAGTCTTTGTAATTCAATTAATATCTAAAAAAATATAAAATATATTCTCGTGCAATTAATTGTAATGCTTACCAATTATTAAAATGTGGAAGTGTGTTTAACAAAGTTCAATATAAATCTATAAACGACAGTTTTTGTCCACCAAATGCAAATAACTACCAACAAACAGTTCATAAATGGCTTTGCAGTTTAAACAGTACACTTTGTATTGAATAACTGGTTGATAATTGAAATAAATAATTTGTTGTGTTTTGGTTCTATATATTTGATTTGAAAACATTAAACAATTATTATCATGAAAACTAAATTATTTATTTTAACAGTATGTATCGCGATTCTAGGAATGAGTGCGAGTGCCGGCGATATTAAAAATGGACAAGCACTTAAAGGAACTTCATTAACTGATTTTGGTAATTATACCGTAGTTAAGGCCGATGTTCCGATGGTAGTTAACAATGTGGCTTTAGAAACCTACGATTTGAATTATGCAAATAGTAATTGTGAGGTTAGAATAGGACTTGTTAAAGAGAAAAAATGTACAACTTTTATTGTACGAACTGAAGGATTTGAAATTGAGTACACTTGTAATCAAGGAGTTTTTGGTGTGAAAAAAATCGAAAAAAAGTATCAGGAAGTTCCTACTGCAGAGAACGATTGTAAACTCGACAGAGTTGGTTATTTTGCTCAGAGAGTAATTTGCCAAAATGAAAAGACGGATGATGAATTACTGGGATTGATAGCGTGTTACTTCCCTAATTTAGTGAAGGACGAATATCAGGCCAATTTGTAAAATATTTTAAACAGCGCAATTTTTTTCATAGAAGTATGAGAAGTTAAACCACTGCCAGAGGGCGGTGGTTTTTTTGTATATAATAGTTTATTTAAACTCTTCCAATATTCCAGCTAAAACCAATCGAGATGTAATTCATGGTATAATTTATTCCTGTTCCAAAAGAAAAATATATTTGAAAATTATCTTTTAAAAGATAGGTGAAATCTGTATCAAAATTTGATTCATGATTTTCAAATTCGATTGTATTACCATAAGTTTATATGTAAATTAGTTTTATTGTTAATTAAATAAAAGTGTTAATACACAGTATTATATCCGTTTTTAAACGTTTGCAAACGTTTATTGTCGATTACAAATATTTAATAACCGGATAATGTTTGGTACCCGCTCTACCTTTGAAGTATCAATTTCGTTTAGGAGTCTGGAAGAAAACAGATTCTAAAATTATTAACATTAAAATAAACATTATGAATGCTTTAAGAAACAGCGTTAGGCTTATCGGAAACTTGGGAGACGACCCAAAAGTAAGAAAGTTAGACAGTGGAAAAACAGTTGCTAATTTTAGTATAGCAACCAACGAAATTTACCGCGATAAAAGTGGCGAAAAACAAAGTGAAACTACCTGGCACCGATTAGTTGCCTGGGGAAAACAAGCAGAGATTGTTGAGAGCTACGTTAAAAAAGGCTCCGAGATTGCAATCGAAGGCAAACTAACAAATCGAACTTGGGACGATAAAAATGGAGAGAAACAATACATCACAGAAATACTTGTTAATTCGGTTTTGTTGCTTGGCAAGAATGGGAATTAGTAGTAAGTAAAAAGTAGTAAGTATTTAGAGAAGAACCGTTTTGAGTTTTCAGGGCGGTTTTTTGTATTTGCTTTTTAAAACCTAAAATAAACTGCAATTGTTCCCCAACCGTGCTTTTCCCCTCCTTCAAATTCAGGAGTTTTCCATGTTGTTTGCATTTTTACTCCTACAAATTTATATGTAATTTGTGCTCCTACTTTTAACTCACCTATTACATTTTCAATGTCTTTTAGCTTAAAATGCTGGCTGTTTTCAGGAGGAATAATTCCACCCATTAAAGTTGCATTATATAAAACCGCTGTAACATTTGCACTACCAAAAACATAGAACTGAAAATCGTGGTTTTCACCATAACTTTTATTTCCCAGGTTATATCCTTTAAAAAAGTTGTTCAACCTTCCAATTCTTATATTTGCCCCAACTTGTAAATCATCGTGAATGTTACCCACACGCAATCTCGAGTTTCCCATAAAATCAAAAATACCATTTACTGAAAGTAGTCCTTTATCAACTAAAAAGTTGTAGTTAAGATATGGGCGATTTTCAATTTGAAAGTCCCACCCATTTGGAAATCCTAAATCAAGCCAATCATGAATAATTCGTTGTGCTTGTTCTGCTCCAGAAAGTGGACCCAAAAGTCCAATATCGAGCTGATTTGTGAACCGTATTTTTTTATTTGAAATAACCGACGTTGCAAACGAGCGAATATAAAAAGTGCCAGCGTATGGCCTGTCAATTGTATTCAGCAAAGTGTCAATTAAATCTTTTGGAGTATAAATTTCCTGAATTACCCCTAAGCCATAATAATAGTCTGCATTTTTAAGTTGAAATAGAATATGATTTGCCGGGTTTTTACGGAGTGCCGGATTTATATAAAAAATATGTGCACCCTGCGTATAGTAGTAATCTTTAAAAACTAAAATATCGTTATCCCAATCAAAAATAAGCTCTTTGTGTTGAGTATATTTCAGGCTGTCTAGTTTTTTTGCAGAAGTATTTTCTGGAAATATTATTATAGATATTAATAAAAGAAAAAATAATCGCATGCTAATAATTTATCCAAACTGTTTTTCCAATTTGCTAAATAACTATATACTTTCAATATTGTTCAATTTTTCTATAATTCATTTTTGCATTTTCGAAAAATGATAAAAGAGCAAAGTCTTTACTTTATATTTTTGGATCTTTTTTAAAATGCCCACTTTAATCTTCCATAAACAGCTTTCCCAAATTCGCCATATTCGGTTCCTGTTTTACCGAGAAATAGCTGACCATTAACCATTACTTCCAGATTATTACCCAACGAATAAGTTACTGCCGGACCAATAAACGATGAGCCATCGGAAGGATTTACCATAGTAGAAAAGTTAGCTGAAAACAGAGGAGTGAATGGATAAGATATTTGCCCAAATAGGTTGAACATTCCCATCGAAAGCATTTTTGCTGTAAGGTCTGTGTCGAAAAAACCTCTACCTCCGGCAGGACCTAATACACCATTGCTATTATATAAAATTGCGGTATGAAAATATAAACTGTTTTGCAATGTATAATCGCCAGAGATTGCAGCAACAAAAACTTTATCGCTACCATTGTCTTTTTCTCGGGGATGAAAATAGGAGAACTCTCCACGAAAACCGCCACCCTTAATATCGCCAGCCCAGCCTCCGCCAATAACATAATCTTTGCCAACCCAACCGCCAATAATTTGGTAATCGTAACTTGCTTTTGTAAAACGATACTTTCCAGCAATTGCCGTTTCGTTTTTGTTGTGCCCTATTTTATAAACCAATTCAGCCGAGGAAGTAACACTTGTGTAATATTGAACTTTTACCGCATCGGTTCCCGGTCGCTCTTCGTAGTCGAATTCGAAATATGAAAAGGTGTTGAATAAGTCGTTGGGATTCCACACTAAATTTAATCCCCAATTTACGCGTTGCCTGCCAACTCTTGCTTGCCAGTTCCCTTTTGTATAGTCAATCCAGGCACGGTCTAACATCGAATGTAAAAACCAACTGTCACCTGAAAGTAAAATTGTTCCCAAATCGAGATAACCATTGTCTGCATCAATCGACTCTTGATACTCTGGAAAGTTTTTTATCATTTGGCCAAAATAGAGACGGTTACGTGCTTCAACAGCAAAAGTAAGTTCGTTGGTTGCATACCACCTAAAATTTAATCTGTTATGAATTTGGTTCAGAAAAAGATGGTCAAGCGAATCGGTTGCGCTAATTGGAATTGAGCCAACAGGTTTGTAATACATTCCCAACTCTTTTATGTAACCATTTAACGATAAGTTGGACTGTGCGATGGCAAACAGTGAGGATAAAAGAATTGATATAATAAGAATCGCTTTTTTCATTTTTTATTTTATAACTCTTTTATGACTTTTATTGTTAATTACTTTTTTTGAACAATCAAAGATCATAGAAGTGTTTTGTATTATTGACCTTCAATTCCTCCTGCGAAATCCATAACACACATTGTACCATAAACTGGGTGTTTTCCATATGCAACACCTATTGTTTTGTAGTCAGGATGTAAAAGATTTTTTCTATGTCCACGACTTTTTACACCATCGTCAATCAACAAAAAAATAACAATTTGCCGCGCTGAAGTATTTCCATATGCAATATTTTCCGCAATCCGAACTTGCCATTTTCCATAACGTTCAATTCTCTGTTTCAGGGTAGATTGATCGCTTCCAGTGTGTCCTGTTTTTCCTGTTTTACTCTGGTCGTTTTGATGATCGTTGGTAGCTTTTGTTAATGCTTTGTTTGGATACAGTATTGGTTGCGGTGCTGCACTTTGTAAATCTAGCACACACTCGTGCAATGCATTTACTCCTTCGCGAGTTTTTATTGATTTATCGTTTGGATAATGCAATATGTTTTTCTGATAATATTTAGCCAAAGGTGCAATGTAATCGTTTGCGTATTTTGCTGGGTTCGATCTAAACAGGTTTATTTCGAGAATAATTTCTTTTTCGATGGGAGAGAGGTAATTTGCGTTTTCTGCGGTGTTTAATTCGTTAACAGTTTTTGCATTATTACTAAAAACATAATTTGCAAGGGTTATAAATAATATGATTATTGTTGTTCTCAATTTTTTATTTGGTTAATTCCGCAAAAAGGATTTTATGTAGCTGCTAATTTATTTCTAATCTTCTTTTCCTATTCCTTTTCTTTTGGGCAGCATTGTATTCGCTTCTCTTTCTATTTTCTTACATCGCTAATAATTTTGCCATCTTCTATTGTAATAACCCGCCGGGCTTTGTTTACAACCCGCTGGTCGTGCGTAGAAAATATAAACGTAATTTTTTCCTCTTTATTAAGTTGCTCCATAATATCCAATAAATTTTCTGTCGATTTTGAATCGAGGTTTGCCGTAGGTTCATCAGCAAGAACAAACTTAGGCTTCGATGCCAGAGCACGTGCAACAGCAACTCGTTGTTGTTGTCCACCCGAAAGTTTAGACGGACGGCGATCCATCATTTCTCCCAAGCCAACTTCATTTAATAGTTCTTTGGTTCTCGCATCTCTAGTAGATTTATCAGCACCTTGCAAATGCATAATAAACTCTACATTCTCTTTAGCTGTTAAAACCGGAATTAGGTTGTATGCCTGAAAAACAAAGCCTATATTTTTCATCCTGAAATCGGTAAGTTTTCGTGCTGAAAGTTTTTCAATCTGTACATTATCGATAGTAACAGAACCTTCAGTTGCATCGTCTAATCCGCCAATAAGATTTAGTAGTGTTGTTTTACCCGAACCCGATGGTCCAACAATTGCTGAAAATTCACCCTCCTCGAAAGTGAGGTCAACTCCATTTACTGCGTGTACCGAAACCGAATCGCTGTTATATATTTTGTGCAGGTTATTAATTTCTATGATATTCATGATATATATTTTTGTTTTATTCTTATTTGTTTTTTTGATATTGATCTAAATCAAATTTAATCCGTTCTTGTAGCTTCAGCAGGGTTTAATTTCAATGCTTTCCGTGCGGGATAAATTGCAGATAAAAGCCCGGTTATCAGTACTAAAATTGTTATTGTTATCAATGTATCGGTTTGTAGCGATGTATTAATTTGAGTTGCATAACCGTATTTTTCTAGCCCTTCTGAAAAAATTGAGAGATCAATTGGAGTGGTTTCAAAGAATTTAGTAATTCCTGATCCTAAAAGTATTCCCAAAATTCCTCCTGTTAAAGTGAGCATAGTCGACTCCAGAATAATCATTGCAAAAATTCTACGTTTATTCATTCCAACTGCCATTAACATTCCAATTTCTTTTGTTCTTTCCAAAACTGCCATTAGCATTGTATTAATTATTCCAAAACATAATCCGAGTAAAATAATCAATATAAAAAAGTACATGTATTGGTCCATCGAGTCTGTTAGTAACGACATTTCCGGACTCAGTTCTTTCCATGTTTGTACATCGTATTTATTTGCTATATTTTTTATTGTTGATTTTACCAAAGATACTTCATCGCCTTTATCAACAATAATTGCAATTTCGTGAGCTGCACCATTTTCTATTCCCAATTGCGTTTGTAAATCTTTATATTGAACAAATAGATGTGATTCGTCGAAAGTTGAATTTCCTGTTTTGTAAATTCCCGAAATTCGATAACCTTTAGAAGATAGATCTCCGCTAAGGTCAACCATTTGAACATTTACTTTCGAACCTACTTTTAATTTCAATTTTTTAGCCAACTTTTCTCCAATTAAAATCGGAGGCATTCTACTGGTTTTTTCCAAATAAGTTCCATCAATTAAATGTTCAAAAATATCGGTTACTTGTTTTTCTTTTTCTGTGTCAATCCCTAATAATCGTCCACCACCAGTTCCGTGAGCCGCCATAATAAATGGTTCGGCAATCAATCGAGGACTAGCTGCCTTAACCGAATCCAACGATTTAATTTTATCTACTAAATTAAATGCATCTTGAATATAAAGTTCTGTTTCGTTATTGTCGAGAAAATGGGGAGCATGAATTTGAATGTGTGATAATTCTGATT
>DAOVTY010000335.1 GCA_030632865.1 Bacteroidota bacterium | reverse complement strand
TGCGATCTCAAAGAAGCAAGAATATATAATAATTTAATAGCGTCTCCACATATATATTCCGAAAATAGTTAAAAGGTAATCCCAAACAGTAAACTATACCAAGTGAATATTTGAAGTATTCATATAAAAATGTTCTTGAAATAATATCTGCATTAAATATTGTCTCCTTTCTTTTTATTTTCATTTGAATGATACTCGCACTTTTTTATACTTTTGTGGCTATATAAAAAAGTGAGAAAAATGATTAAAATAAATACTAATTTACCATCAGTTTTAGGTGTCGGAAATGCATTAGTAGATGTGATATCTGTTTTAAAAAACGATTCCATTCTTGAAGAATTTGGGTTGCCCCGTGGTAGTATGACATTGGTTGACACAGACCTTTCGAAAAAAATATACGATATTACTTATTCAGAAAAAAGCAAACTGACAACTGGAGGCTCTGTTGCTAATACAATACGCTCGTTGGCAAGTTTGGGAGGAAATGGCGGTTATTTAGGTAAAATTGGCGATGATAAATTGGGTGATATTTTCAGACATGATTTTGAGAGAAAAGGAATTAGAACTCATTTAGCTTTAAGCGAAAAAGATACTGGGCGAGTAATGGGTTTAGTTAGTCCCGACTCGGAGCGTACAATGGCTACATATTTAGGAGCTGCAGCAGAATTAAAACCAGACGATTTTACTGCTGAAATATTTAAAGGGTATGATTATTTATACATGGAAGGGTATCTTGTTTTTAATCATGACTTAATAACTGCCGGCGTTGAACTTGCAAAATCTTTGGGGTTAAAAATTGCAATAGACTTGGCAAGTTTTAATGTAGTTGAGGCCAATTTAGAAT
Source organism: Bacteroidota bacterium (assembly GCA_030632865.1). Taxonomy (GTDB): domain Bacteria; phylum Bacteroidota; class Bacteroidia; order Bacteroidales; family Prolixibacteraceae; genus Draconibacterium. The sequence continues at coordinate 1,438 of DAOVTY010000335.1, read as the reverse complement.
TTTTAAAAGACTTAATTAAAAACAGCGTTGATATTGTTTTTGCCAACGAAGAGGAAGCAAAAAGTTTTACTGGAAAAGAGCCAGAGGAAGCACTAGCCGAAATTGCAAAAGATTGCGAATTGGCAATTGTAAAAGTTGGGAAAGAGGGGTCGTTTATTAAACGTGGAGACGAAATTGTTAAAGTAGACACAATAAAAGCCAATGCTTTAGACACAACCGGTGCAGGAGATAGTTACTCTGCTGGATTCTTTTATGGTTTAACAAATGATTACAATTTAGAAACCTGTGGTAAAATTGCTGCACTTATTTCGGGTAAAGTTGTTGAAGTTATGGGAGCAAACTTACCCGATGAACAGTGGGTTGAGATTAAAAAAGAGATTAATAAAATTGTTGGCTAAAACAATCCATGAATTTGAGCATCTATTTTGTCGATAATAAAACTTAGATCTTCAGGGTTTGCTATAAAATCAATATTATCAACATCGATAATAAGAAGTTTCCCCATTTTATAGCTTTCTACCCAGCCGTTGTAACGGTCGTTAAGTTGCTTTAAATAATCTAAACGAATAGAATTTTCATACTCGCGACCACGTTTCTGAATTTGGTTTACCAATGTGGGAACAGTTGCACGCAAATAAATTAATAGATCTGGTGGTTGAATTAAACTCACCATTAAATCGAACAATCTTTTGTAATTTTTAAAGTCTCGTGTACTCATTAAGCTCATACTGTGCAAGTTGGGCGCAAAAATTTCTGCATCTTCATAAATAGTACGGTCTTGTATTATTGTTTTACCCGATTTGCGAATATCGAGAATCTGTTGAAACCTAGAGTTCAAAAAATAGATTTGAAGGTTAAATGACCAACGTTGCATATCGTTGTAAAAGTCATTTAGATAAGGGTTTTGGTCAACGTCTTCATAATGAGGAGTCCACTTATAATGTTTCGCTAGGAGCTCACTTAATGTAGTTTTCCCGGCTCCAATATTTCCTGCTACAGCAATATGCATATCTTATTTTATTTTGAACAATAAAAGTATAAAAAATTTAAGGTTTAACAGATAACATGTTCATAAGTTCATCCAAATATTTTCTATCATTCGCCAATCTGGGTATTTTATTTTGCGCACCAATCTTCCCCCGCATTTTCATCCATTTGTAAAATGTTCCTTTCGGAACAGAAGTGACATGTGGCATTTCCAATGCAAGATTTTTATGTCGTTTGGCTTCGTAATCGGAATTTAATGTTTTAAGCGAATTGTCGAGAATGCGAGTAAAATGGTCAAGATCTTCAGGCGCAACATCAAATTCTATTATCCACTGGTGTGCCCCTTTTTGATTGTCGCCCATGAAAATTGGACCGGCAGTGTATTCTTCCACAATTGCTTGCGAGTGATGGCAAGCTATCTGAATGGCATTTTCGGCATTTTCAATAATTA